>CAZOEH010000095.1:0-9353 GCA_964578785.1 uncultured Desulfonema sp.
AATTTTCTCCGTTTTTTTTTCTTTCAGAGCCCCGATGACATGTTTTTCCATATGACTCTGGGCCGTATCAATTACAAGGCCGTCAAGATAATAGAGGAAAACGGACATAAGCGGCGGGCCTAATGGTCCGAAACCGAACTTATAGGCCTCAACCTCTCCGAAGATATGTTTTTCTTTAATGTCCATTTGATACCTTCGCAAAAAGTTAAAATCGACTTTTTACAAGTCCATCATTTGACTGCAATTCACTCGAA
Source organism: uncultured Desulfonema sp. (assembly GCA_964578785.1). Taxonomy (GTDB): domain Bacteria; phylum Desulfobacterota; class Desulfobacteria; order Desulfobacterales; family RPRI01; genus RPRI01. Next base: position 255 of record CAZOEH010000095.1, read on the forward strand.
TATTTTTTCGCCAACCGCGTCAGATCCGGGCGCGTCATTTTCACAGTCTCTTGAAAGCTGAGCATTTCTGCTTTGAGAATATTCCCTGTACCATTCGTTTGCCGTTATAAGCGACATTACTTCATTTGTTCCTGTCCATATGGAGGCAAGCCTTAAATCCCTCACTATCCGTTCAACCGGATAAATATTCGTATAACCGATGCCTCCCATGACCTGCATCGAATTATGCGCGGCTTTCTGGCAGGACTCTGTCACGAATTTCTTTGTTTCTGAAACCATCCTTCGTATAAGGTTTGATTCCTGATTCGTGTCAACGGCACGGCAGGTAGTATAAACCATTGATCTTGAAGCATCAAGAAGCATTGCCGCTTCAGCAATCTGGAAACTTACACCCTGGAACTGATTTATGACCGTTCCGAAAGCCTTACGCCTGGTAGAATAGCCGGTGGCGATTTCAAGGGCAGGTCTAGCTGCTCCTATCGTCATTGCCGCTGTTCCAAGCCTTTCGGGAATCATCATCGTGTTGAACACGGCATAGGCTCCGTTTAATTTACCGACAATATTTTCTTTAGGTACCCTGACATCCTTAAAAACCAGCCGTCCTGCTCCACCGCCCCTGCAGCCCATAAGGCCGTAAAGATATTTTGTTTCAACTCCGGGACTTCGGTCCACAATAAAGCATGTCAGGGATTGATGGGGTTTTGCGGCGGGGCTGGTTTTGGCATAAACAAGAAAATAGTCGGCTCCCTCGGCGCCTACTATAAAACGTTTCTGCCCGTTTATGAGAAAATAATCGCCTTTATCCTCCGCAGTAGTTGTTGTTCCGAAAAAATCCGAGCCGCCCCTGGGTTCCGTGAGGCATTCCGCTGCAAAAAGTTCGCCTTTTAAAAGCGGCGCCACGTACTTTTCTTTCTGTTTGTCGGTTCCGTGCAGTATGATTGCATCGCAGACCAGCTCTGCTCCTAATCCGAGGGTTCCTATCTCTTCCATCACCATCGCCGTTGTCGCCCAGTCCATCCCTCTTCCGCCCCATTTTACCGGGTAACGGCATCCCATGAGGTTCCGCTTTCCGGCTTCGGTCAGAAACTCTTTGGGAAACCGGATTTTGTCCGAATCCATATCGAGAATCATGCTGCGCGGGATCGATTTTACAAAATCCCGCACCTCGTCTCTTAATTTTAAGGCTTCTTTTGATAACAGATAATCAAACATGACTCGTTCCCTTTCATAGTATAATATAACGCTCTCGTAAAAAAAATAATATGTGAACGGATTTGAGATTTTTGGGAAATAGATTTTTAAAGAATTTAAGCGTTAAAAATCATCCGCCAGAATTATGGCGGACGATTTAGCGAAGTGATTTAAAAATCCCCAAAAAGCTCATTGAGAGAGCATATTTAGACTTTTTACGAGTCCATCATAAAATGAATAAATTAAACTTTATCCAGCGCGGTTAATATTTCTTCCCGTACCAGATCTTTGGCCTGCGGAAGGAGGGCGTCTAAGGCATCTTTGGCTTTTTGACCGCCGATGCGGCCCATTGCCCAGGCAATCATGCCCAATACTCTCTCATCCCCGTTATTATGAAATGCCGTTAAAAGCTCAGGAAGATATTCCTCGTCACGGCTGTTTCCCATCGCTCTCGCGACATTCATCTTCCATCGCCAGATATCATTATCGGACATGTAGAACATGTGGGGCCATATATTTGTATTAAAATAAGATTTATCCATTCCGAGCAGCTTATCAAGCCTGAAGTTGTCCGCCATACCGGTCACTTTTTTGCTGACCGGGAGCTCTTTTTTCAGCCATGGGGCATTTCTCGGACATACATTCTGGCAATGGTCGCAGCCGTATATCCATAATCCCATGGGCTCGCGAAGTTCTACCGGGGTGATTCCTTCGCCGTAATAGGTGAGAAATGAAATGCATCTGGACGGATCTATTTTACGGGGGCCTTTCAGCGCGCCGGTGGGACAGGCAATGATACATGAGTTTTTGCACCAGTCGGGGCATCCGACCTCAAGCGTCGGTTTATCGGGCGCAAATTCTTTGTCCACAACAACGGCTATGGGCAGAACCCATGAACCTTTGCGGACCGCCTTGTTTGAATAAAAGAGGCAGTTCTTTCCGAAACTCCCCATTCCTGCGCGTGCCGCCGCCAGCCTGTGCGGGAGATTGAAAGGGACCTTTGAATCGATGCCGTTCTCTTTAAGATATGAGCGGAACGCTTTGATCCTTTTGGACAGACCGTCCTTTGTCACACGGTCATCGTCAAGATAACAGCGCCCGAAATAATTTTCCATGGATTTTGGATATGCTTCTTTAAAATAAACTTCCATTAAAACAATAATCGATTTTGCCTCCGGAAGGACGGTTTTCGGATCTGTCCCTGCAATAAGATCGAGTCCGAGCCTGATCAGGGTTTCATAATCTTTATATCTTTCCTGCAGGAGCGCCTTCTGGGAGTCAAACGGTTCGGCGGAGGTGAATCCGATATCCCCGAAACCGCATTCATAAGCTTTTTCAATAATTTCATTTTTACCGATCATGTTCAATCCTCACCCGGAATTGCCGGAATAAATTAATGATAAAAACTCAATACTCCATTATTTCAATACCGTCAATTTTGTTTGGAGTAAGCCATGTCATATGCTAACATGAAATGCAAATTCCGGAGGCTTGATAATGATATTTGCCAGACGCACGATCACCCGAATAGCTCCATTTTTACTTTTATTTGTATTAATTTTTATAGTTGTGTGGTTATTCCAGCCGGATCCGCGCGGGGTTTTATTAAAATATTACGAAGCGGTCGGGGGGCTTGAAAAGCTCAAAAAAATAAGGTCGGGTTATATCGAAGGAGAGACGGTTTTTGACGGACTTGAAGGAAGATTCAGAACGTGGGAGGAGATTCCTCTTAAATACCGTCATGAAGAAGATTATACCGTCATAAAACAGGTGTCCGGGGATAACGGCGAGACAAACTGGTCTGTTGATACTAACGGGAAAGTACAGATCCACCGTGATGAGGAGACGATTAAAAGAAGAAGGGTGAAAGCTCTTCTTGAGGTCTATGATCATATGGAGCCCGGAACAAAAAACTTCATTATGACTTATGAACGGGACGGGCGTGCGGGCGAGATTGACTGCCACGTAATTAAAATGGCAAACATTATCAATGATGATTATATGTTTTTTTTCATAGATAAAAAGAACTATTATGCTGTAAAGACGATAATAAAGCAGCCGGATGTTGAAATCCATACCTTATATTCGGATTTTCGCCGCAAGGAGGGAATTCTGATCCCCTTTCATGAGGAGACCGACATCCTTCCGAGAGAGAAAAAAGAGACCATCCAGCTTGAACGGTATGATTTTAACGTGAAAGCCGACAGCGCTCTTTTTGAACCGCCCGCGAAAGATGTGAAGGATTTTGAGTTTGCAAATGGAGGGTATTCTGCAGAGATACCTTTAACTTTTGTTGAGAACAACATTTATCTGCCCGCGACGATAAACGGTGAAACAAGGCTCTGGCTGCTCGATAACGGCGCCAGCATGACCATAATAGACGCGGATTACGCAAAAAAGCTGGGACTCACGCCTGAAGGAGAAATTAAGGGTTTCGGGATTGCAAGCGTTTTTGATTTCTCTTTTGTCACTCTACCCGGGTATCAGGTCGGGGATATACATTTTAGCTCCCAGAAGATCTACTCATACAAAGGCCTTTCGGAGAGATTGTACGATTCCGATATTGTCGGAATCATGGGGCATGATTTTTTATCGAGATTTGTCGTTAAAATCGACTATGCCGGCAGGACTTTGTCATTTTACCATCCTGACCGGTTTGAATACAAAGGCGAGGGCAGGGTGGTAGACGCTCCTTTGAGAAATAAAATATTCAGCCTGCCTGCAACTGTTGATGATAAATATAACGGCAGATGGACACTTGATATAGGCGCTTTTGATGTATCTTTTCATTATCCGTATGCCAAAGAAAATGGACTGCTGGAGAGAAAAGGGGTCGAAAGAATAAGCGCCGATCTTGGAGGGCAGCACGGAGAGAGAACAGTCAGGTTCAGGTCAATGGAAATCGGCGGATATAGAGTTCTAAATCCGCTCATAAATATACCTTTGAACATGGGGAAGGGCTCTAATGTAAGCAGGGAGATTATCGGAAATATCGGGAATACGCTGCTTCGGCATTTTACCGTATATCTCGATTACAAAAGACAGCGGGTGATAATCGAAAAAGGAAAAGATTTTGAGCGCAGCTTTCCGGAAGATAAAAGCGGAATGCTTATCGGCAGAACCGGAGACGGTCATCCTGAAATAGTATTTATTGCGCCCGGGACGCCGTCTGAAAAAGCCGGTTTTCTGAAAGGGGATATAATACTGAGAGTCAACGGCATGGATGCCGCCTCTCTCGGAGGAACAATCGGAGCGCGGAATCTTTTTCTTGAAGAAGCGGGCATGGAATATAATATCGAAGTGATACGGGCAGGATCCAGACAGGAACTGAAGCTGACTCTGGAGGATTTGTTTAAGTGATCAAGCATCCTTCTGATAATTCATTTTGAATATTTAAGAAGTTATGGTATTCAAAACGGGACTGTTCCGATGCTTTTATGTTATTCCTGCAATATTCTGACAACGAGGCTTTGTAAATGATCAAGGCAGTTAAGGCTCTTTTTGTGTTACTTCTCCTGGCTTTTACCGTATCCGGCTCTTTAGCTGCCGAAAAAACGAGCAAGTCTCAAATAAAGACAGTTGACCACTACGTAGCTGTCTTTGATTTTGAAGTCACAACCGGCGACAAGGGCATATCACGGCCGCTCACAGAGAGTGTTCGGCGTGAGATTGTCTTATCCGGCAAGTATAACGTTATAGACCGCGGTAATATGGAAAAGATACTCGGAGAGCAGAAACTCCAGATGTCGGGCTGCGTTACCGGAGAGTGTATTGTCGAGGCTGGCCAGCTGCTCGGAGTTGGAAAGTTAATCAGCGGTACAGTCAGCATGGTGGGAAAAACTTACTACCTTACTCTTTCGCTGATAAGTGTAAAGACAGGCGAGATTGAAAATGTCGCGGAGGATAAATGCAGGTGCGAAGTTGATGAGCTCCTCGACTCAACCAAGAGGCTTGCAAAAAAGCTCCTCGGCGAAAAGGTTGAGGAGCCCGCAGCAGTTGATAAACCCGGATTGCCCGGGAAACCAGCCGCTGCGATTCCTTATTCTTCTGATGTTATCGAGCTGGATGCAACAGGCAGTCTTCAAATCATTCACTATGTTCCGTCTCAGGATTCCGATAATTTCAGAATGAATCTTCGTAAAGATTTAAAAATGGACACATGGCTTTTTGATAAAATTCCTTACCATATGACCTGGACATCAAATAAGGTAATATTGAGATCGCGTAAAAGAATAAAGCTGGCCGGAGACTCACAGGGGAGAATGCCATGGGAAGTGGATAATTTTCTGCTTCTTGAAACAACGGATAGTTCAGGAGTAATTTTAAAGAGAGTAGTAGTCGGATATAATGATGATGTCTCAGCCGATGGGAAGGTGATAGAGAAGATCGGCCCGCAGAGTCTTTCATTTCCCGCCGGATCTATCGATGTGACACACCTTTTCCCGATCAATCAGCAAGTAACCCTGAAAGCATCGGCTATGGACTATGGATATGAAGGTAAGGTTTCCGATATATTTCTCATTATAAACTGATAAATGAAAGAGCTGACTTAAGGCGGTACCGGCATGGCCGGAAAATCCTTGAAACAGCATCCAGCCGGCGCCGTTTATTGCGGTACAGGAGTCTTATATGCACGATTCATTCAAATCAAGTCAGGAACTGCTCGAAGAGATATCCGCCCTGAAGCAGAAAATAATAGAACTGGAACAAGCACAAGCAGCGCATAAGCAGGCTGAGGAGGCCTTGCAGGAGAGCGAGGAGCGCTACCATGCGGTTTACGACCAGTCGCCCATCGCCATTGAACTTTATGACGCAAATGGCGTGCTGATACATGTCAATCCTAAATGTCTGAGCCTATTTGGCATAGACGATATGCAAGTACTCGGGGGGTTTTCACTTTTTACCGACCCCAATATCGACGATGAACATAAGGCAAAATTGCTTCAGGGAGAGACCATTCATTACCAGGCGCCTTTTGATTTCGAAAAAGTGAAAACCATGAACCTTTATCCGACCAGCAGGGAAGGAGTCATCTGGCTGGATGTGCTCATCACTCCGATGAGAAGTCGTGCGGATTCGATCACAGGATTCCTCGTGCAGATCCAGGATGCAACCGAACGCAATAAAGCGGAGGATGCGCTGCGGGAGAGCGAGGAAAAACACCGCTTATTCATTGAAAGTCTTCCGATCGGCCTCTATAGAAACACGCCGGGTCCGCAGGGCCATTTTATCATGGTCAATACTGCATTGGCCCGAATGCATGGTTTTGATTCCGTAGATGAGTTTTTAAGCCGGGATGTTCTGAACCTGTATGTTGATCCGGCAAAGCGTAAAGAGATATCTGCGGAGTTGGTGAAGAAGGGTTTTGTCTCGGGTAAGGAGGTAATGCTCAAACGCAAAGACGGAACGCCCATCTGGGGGTCGGTCACGGCCCGGGCAATCCGCGACAAAGAAGGGAAGGTGGTTTACTTTGACGGTAATGTGACTGATATCACCGACCGCAAAAGGATGGAGGCTGAAATTCTTGCGCTTTCGATAACTGATCAGCTTACCGGTTTGTATAACAGAAGAGGCTTTTTATTTCATGCGAGGCAGCAGTTAAAATTATCGGAAAGGAATAAGAACGGATTGCTGCTTTTTTTTGCCGATCTGGACTCGTTGAAAAATATCAACGATACACTGGGACATGAGGAAGGAGATAAAGCGCTTATTGAAGCGGCAAACATAATCAAGGAGACCTTCAGAGCCTCAGACATAATTGCCCGTTTGGGAGGGGATGAATTTGCCGTTCTTGCCATTAATATAAAGGGAACAAATCATGATGTCCTTACTTACAGGCTGAATAAAATTATCGACATTTGGAACAGTCAGGAAGGCCGTAAATATGTACTGTCAATCAGCATGGGCTGCTCTTGCTACGATCCGGAAAATCCCTGTTCCATTGACGATCTCATAGCCCGTGCGGATAAACTGATGTATGAGCGGAAGCAGGACAAAAAGCGCCTTCTTCCGCAAGATGCATCTCTTTCAAGCAAAAAGACCTCCCCTTCAAGGTAAGGCAGGAGAAAGGATAAGTAGGTGCGGGCATAATATCGGCATCAGATACGCATTAGCTTGCTACTCATTTGCTCAAAGACGGTATTGATATCCGAACGGGACGGGAACTACTTGCGATAATGACGTCAGACGACGATCTATGCTAATGTCTTTTGTGTGTAATGCCCCGGATATGATCCTCGAACGATATATATACCCCCTGAAAACAGCATCCGGTTTGTTCCCAACTACGGCTCTCAAAATATTTGTTTACAAAATAATACCAAAATGTATTATAATGTAAACCATTATGAAAAATTATCGTGAGACATACGTTCGTAAAGCGGAAATCGCCCAACTTATTCTTTTGAATCAGCTTTACTCGCTGCCGGGAAGCCGGGCGCTTATCTTTCAGGGAGGGACGGCGCTCAGGTGGTGCTACGGAGGGAGCCGGTTTTCCGAAGACCTCGATTTTGTGACCTCGCTCGACATGGATATTGTGCGGAAAAAGCTGAACAGAATGCTGAAGGCGGTGGAAAGAGTGATGGTTCCCCATTTCGGCCCGGGCGCTTTGTCAGCATCCGAGAAAACAACCCGGAAAGATACCCTGAAGATTTACGTGGATTACCGTCCGGTGTCGTCCCGGGAGAAGATTTCCGTCAAACTCAAATTCGAGGGTCTCCGTAAAGACACAATTCCGGAAACACAGAACCACATTCTGTCGGCGCTTCCATCCGTTTCCTACCTGATTGCGGCAGGCGATTTCCGCATTCCGCGCCCAAACGCAGTGCTGGTGGCTGAAACCCTTCCGGAGATTCTATCCGACAAGATCCGCGCTCTCCTGGAACGCCGTTACCTCAAGGGTCGCGATATTTTCGACATCTGGTATCTGCGGACTGCATTGAACACAGCCGCCGACAGGGATGTGATCGAAAGAAAATTCATGATGTATACATGGCCGTTTCATGCCGCACGCAATCTCGATTTCTTTGCGAACTCTTTACCCGGTATGAGAGATGAAATGATCAGGGCAATCAGGGAAGATCTTTCCCGGTTTCTTCCCCCTGAAGTCCTCGCTGTCAATCAGTCGGAAGGTTTCGCCTCTTTCCTCACCTCGCTCAGGGAATTGTTTGAAGAACTGCTTAAAGCGGAGGTGAAACTGCCGTGACATCAGTTAAAATTCTCCAGCAGCTTCCTCAGCTTTTCCGCTATGCCGATGTGGAGAAATACACAGGCAATGCCAATGTATTTCTAACCCGGGCGATGAAAAAAGGACTGATCGGACGTATCACAAAAGGCGTGTATGTCAACGAATTCCTGAAAAATAAGCCTGATATCGAGGAGGTTGCCTGCTTTCTCCGCACCCCGTCATACATTTCGTGCGAGTGGGCTCTGAATCGCCATGGTCTTATCCTGCAATCCCCGATGGTCTGCACCGTGCTGACACTCAGCACCGCGGTCGGTTTGTCACGGAATCTCGGATATGGCGGGATTACTATTGAATTCTCCCATATCGCTGCCCGGCTCTTTAACGGATTCGAAATCCGGGACGGATTCAATCTGGCTCTGCCGGAAAAAGCTCTTCTTGATACTATCTATCTTCGTAAAGCGATTCCCTTCCGGGATGAATTGAATCTTGATATTCTGGACAGACAGAAATTTGACCTGATGGCAGACCTCTATCCCGTGCAGACAAGAAAACTGGCGCATGAACTTCTTTTCTCAGTACTTGCTCCGCACATTTCTCCCACGGAATTTCGGTCAAACCATTATAATTCATTGACAAATCATAAATATTATACCTCATAAAAATATCTTGCAAGCATCTTTTTTGTACGTTATATTGTACTAAATTAATAACTGAAAAGGGGG
>CAZOEH010000096.1:0-9343 GCA_964578785.1 uncultured Desulfonema sp.
CGATGGCCCTTGTTGAAATCTGTGTCGGCGTTGTTGCGGCTGCGGCAGTCGGACGCTTCTTCGGTCCCGATGCTCTCGGATCCAATCTCGAATGGCTCAAATTCATAGCAGCATCAGGAGCTGTCCTTCTCACATTTCTCGCAGGAGCCGAACTGGAGCCATCGGTGATGCGGACAAAAATCAAAGAAGTATCTGTTGTCGGCCTTATCGGTTTTTTTGCGCCCTTTCTCGGCTGCGCAGCACTGGCAAAATATCTGCTTGGATGGAGCACACAGCAGAGTCTTCTTGCCGGAGTGGCTCTCTCGACAACTTCGATGGCCGTAGTTTATGCTGTAATGCTTGAATACGGATTCAACAAGACGGAATTCGGAAAAGGAATCCTCGGATCATGTTTTGTGAATGACCTCGGGACTGTAATAATGCTCGGCCTTCTTTTCGCGCCTTTCAATTACAGAACGTTTGTCTTCATAGGAGTCTGCATAGTCTCTTTCTTTGCTCTTCCGTTCGTAACTTCCCGCCTCACAGGGCTTTACGGTAACAGAACAGCCGCGATAAGAACAAAGTGGATACTCTTCGTGCTTTTCGGCCTCGGCGCTCTTGCTTTGTGGTCCGGGAGCGAAGCTGTTCTTCCCGCTTACATCGCCGGAATGGTGCTTGCGGGCTCGGCGGCAAGGGATGCTTTCTTCATCAGACGCCTTCGCACGCTGACAATAGGATTTCTGACACCCTTCTATTTCTTGAGGGCCGGATCTCTTGTATCCCTGCCCGCCCTTATTTCAGCGCCTTTGGTGCTTCTTGTCCTTCTTACAGGCAAAGTTTTATCCAAGATCTTCGGCCTCTATCCAATAATCGGCATCTTCCGGAAAGAGAAAAACGAAAAATGGTATTATACTCTCCTGATGTCGACCGGCCTTACCTTCGGGACTATTTCAGCTCTCTACGGGTACTCGCACGGAATCGTCAACCAGGAGCAATATTCTCTTCTGGTAACAGCGGTTATCGCAAGCGCAGTGATTCCGACGATGATAGCAAACTTCGCATTTATGCCGAAGCATCTTCTCGGCAAAACAGAGGGGACGGATAAAACTTTGCGGGCGGATTACGCGCCTGTCTGCACGGATAATAACGGCACAAGCGGTTTAAATGAAGAATAGTACTTATTGAACTGATGAGCGAAATTACTTCATTTTGTGATAATATATGTAAGCAGTACAAAAACCGACGCGGCGGCAAGGAATAAAACCCACGGTATAATGCCGGCTTTTTTACTATCCCGCGGCGTCAGTGTCTGGCTTTCATTTACCTCGGCTCTTTTCACGGCAAGCCTGGAAGAAATATAAAAGATAAAGACTCCGGCCATACCCAACAGCAAATATGGCCATATGTCCGGCCATGACCGATTCACTCTCCGGGTAACCAGAATTACCGCCCCCGTAAATCCGGCAACTGCCGTAAATCCGCCCGCAAGTTTTCCAAGCATATACGGAAGAAGTCTTATCTCAGATCTGATCTGTCTTTCCATCAATCCCATCTTCATTTTCCCCGGACCTCTCCGCATGCACTGCTTTCTCTTCTTCCGCCCGCCAAAGTTCCGCTCTTACTTCTGAAGATGACCCCTTAAGATATTTTCGAATTCCGAAATGGCGGTTTCTATCGGAATTGCAAAACCGAGGCCTTCAAACTGCCGGGTAAGCAATTTCAGGGTATTTACGCCGATTACCTCTCCACCTGTCATTATCAGGGGGCCGCCGCTGTTGCCCGGATAAATCTGGGCGTTTGTTTTTATATAGCCTTTTTCATAGCCGGAAATAATGCCGGAACTCACGGAATCCCTCAGACCCGTCGGACTACCTATGGCATAAACATCCTGCCCCTGCCTTGCCTGTTGAAGCGGAGCCGGTTTGACAAAAGGTGTTTTATAACCGTCAAGCTTAAGCAACGCGAGATCCGCTTCACGGCTTTCGGCTACAAGGTACACATCGAATTCACGTCCGTCCTTTATGATTATGGTAAAATGGCTCGCAAGAGCGCCGACTTTCGCCTTGTAGGAAAAATCATTCTTCTTTTCGGAATAGGATTCGAGCTTCGTGGAAAAATCCCGTTTACGCGAGTTGAAATTATCCTTCCACACCAGATATTCTTCAAAGGCCATGCGGTACTTTTCGGATTCAGAGGCTTTAAGCGGCTGATAAGTTATATTCTCAATCTGGTTTTTATAATCTTCCAGCATTTTCCCCCGCTTGATCAGTCGCTCTTCTTCGGCTGCAAAGAGCTTCTTATACTTTGCCGCATCGGCGTCGGCCTTTTCGATATTGGCGTCGATTTCCGTCATCCGTTTTTCATCGCCCCGGAGAACATGCTTGTTTGTTATTATATGGCCGTTTGAAGTGATAAAAAAACCGGATCCTGTCCCCATGGACGTTTTTACCGTGACAGTTGCTATTGAAGCTTTTTCAACAGCGCTTGCAGGATTAAAGCGTGCCGATAACTCCGCTCCCAGATCTTTAATACCCGAAACGTTCGCTCCGGCTTTCTGCTGAACCGGAACCTCATCCGAATCGCCCGCCTCGGGAATATCTTTATAATAATAATTACCGCTCTCGTCTTTCAATCGGTATATTTTAGCAAAAGCCGCATCAGAGATGACAATTCCGATAAGAACGCAAATCATAACCCGGATCGTTTTCATACGACACCTCTTCTTCTGACCCGATATAAAAAAATCCATTTCATTTGCCCGCCGGCCATTTTATCTGGAACTCGATCCCTTCTTCCCTCTTTCCTCTTTCATGTTCTATGTTGACTGCTGCAACTCCAGGCACTGTTACCCGTTCGCCGTCAACCTGAATACGGAATCTCTTCCCATGTTCAAGGCAGTCTGCAAGTCTTCTGAGTTTTTCTATAAATTGATTTAATGGGTACCCCTTTTCAATGTCTCTCCCGGCTTTCTTTGCAGGCGCTGACATACTCTCCTCCTATATTTTCATTAAATATTTACGTGTTATATATGATATTGAAAAGTGGAAAGCAATAATTTAAAGATTTGAGATTGTTACGGAACATTTGATATGGCCGGCCTGCTCCCCCTTGAAACTGTATGAATAATGCTTAGTTTTATCCCCACAGGCGGAAACCGAGAGGAGGTATATATCATGAAAACAATAATTTTAGCCGTATCGGCTTTTTTCATAATATCAGGATTTATGCTTATTTACGGCAATAAAACTGAGGCGGGAAATGAAATGACAGAGCAAAACAATAATCTCAAAACGGCAACTTTTGCAGGCGGCTGTTTCTGGTGCACCGAATCTGATTTTGAGAAGGTAAAAGGCGTAACGGAAGTAATATCAGGTTACACTGGCGGTCAAAAAGAAAATCCGGCCTATGAGGAAGTTTCAGCCGGATCCACGGGTCATGTTGAAGCGATACAGGTCATCTATGATCCTTTACTGGTTACATATAAGGAGCTCCTCCGGATATTCTGGCGTCACATCGATCCCACCGATTCCGGGGGGCAGTTCGTTGACCGCGGCGCTCAGTACAGGTCTGCCGTTTTTTATCATAATGAAGAAGAGAAAAAGCAGGCAGAAGAGTCAAAAGCAGAGCTTGTAAAATCAGGCCGGTTCAAAAAACCGGTTGTAACGGAGATCATTCCTTTTACTAAATTCTACAGAGCCGAAGATTACCATCAGGACTACTATAAGAAAAATCCTCTTCGTTACAATTTCTACCGTTTAAATTCGGGCCGTGACCGGTTTTTGAAAAAAATATGGGCGGATTCCGGAAATAATAATCCCGTTTCCACGGAAAACATAAATTATTCAAAGCCCGGAAATGAGGCGCTTCGCCGGAAGCTGACTCCCTTACAGTACAAAGTGACTCAGGAAGAAGGCACTGAACCGCCTTTTCAAAATGAATACTGGGACAACAAGCGGCACGGTATATATGTAGATATAGTGTCCGGAGAACCCCTGTTCAGCTCGCTTGACAAGTACGACTCAGGAACCGGATGGCCGAGTTTTACAAAACCCCTCGCGCCGGAAAACATAGTGGAAAAAATAGATAAGGGTCTCTTTATGACCCGTACTGAAGTCAGAAGCAAAAACGGAGACTCTCATCTGGGGCACGTGTTCCCGGACGGGCCGAAACCGACAGGTCTGAGATACTGCCTCAATTCGGCATCTCTGAGGTTTATCCCGAAGGATGACCTCGAAAAGGAGGGATACGGCCGGTATCTCGAATTGTTTAAAGGTTTAAAATAAATTTTGTTGCCGGGTTATTCCACAACCCACACGGTGCATTTGCTGGCGGTTCTGACAATCTTTCCGGAGATGCTTCCGAAGAGAAACTCTTCTTTGCGGGAAAGCCCTTTCCTTCCAACGACGAGCGTGCCGTATTCCAGCTTGTCACGCTCGGAGAGGATGCACTCAGCCATTGAAGGGCAATAGCGTACGGTCAATCGGGTTGAAACATCTTCGGAGTCAAAGCCTGAATCGATAAGCATCCGCCTGTATTCCCCGAGCATCAGTTCTGCTTTACGACTGTAATCATGATACCATTTCTCTTTTTCCGCCTCGGCAGGGAAGAAGTCTTCTTCAGGCTCACGTATGACATGAAGGACTGTGACTTTAAATCCTTCAACACCTCCCAGAATGTCCGCCACATACTGCACGGCTCTCCCGGAGTTATCCGACTCGTCCACAGCGATCAGTATGTTTCTGTTGACATCATGCTTCATTTCGTATTCCTCCCTGCCTGCCGGCAAAACCGGATCTGAATTCGTTCAGGTCATCAAGCAACTGTACCGTATTATCGTAGAATATGTTCGCGCCCCTTGAGAAATGCATCAGTATCCTGTTGAGGCTGTCAGGAATATAGGGATATACTTTTTTAAGATTGGCTACCCGGTTGTTGAATACAATATTCATATCTTCTTCTCTCAATTCCAGTGCTGCGGGTTTGTCCGCTTTTTTGATGTCGGCTATCAGGACATCTCCCATCCCTGCCAGATACATAAAGATGTTTCCCAGACCGAACAGATCATAACCGAACATGTTTTCTCTGTGCCGGAAATTGTAATCAAAATCTATCCAGCGGCACCGGCCGGTATCCCGGTCCGCAATGATGTGATCCCGTCGGACATCTCCGTGCTTTTCCCCGTGCTCGTGTAGAAAACGGAGGGCATCCACACATTCCGTGAAACTATCCAATATCTCCGGGAAATGCCTGTAAAAATAGGTTTCATGATCCATCCCGTATGCTGTATCTCTGACATGGTCTGCCAGTGTTTTACCATAAATGAAATCGATGATACGTACGATATTGCCCTTATCATCCGGAGCTGAAAAGCCGTGCATGAAATTGACATGATTTCCGACCAGATTCAGAATACGCGCCTCTTTGCGGGGGCTCCTGAAACACTCGAACTCAATGCCGCCGACACGGGCTAAAAACTTCTCGTAAAAGACCAGTTTTATGATCTTAGTTTTTCCGGTTTTCAAATCAATGGCGCGCTTTACCCAGAACTTAACCTCATCGTCGAGACCGAAACGCCCCTCTTTTGCGTTATGGCGAACAAGGTACGGCATATCGTTTAAAATGATGATATCTCCGTATTCGATTCGGTAAAAATCACTTGTATCCCTGAAAACATTAAAACGGTGGCCGGGTCTTTGAGAAACCAGCCAGGGCAAGGCAAGTTGATGAAGCGATTCCTGGGAAAAATCCTCACTCATGCGCGCATTCCTTCAATTCAGCCGGAACAGCTTTCCAATTCCATAACACAATTAAGAGCCCGATTATCAGCCTTTTTTCACAGCTTTTCTGAACCTGACCGGATTTATGAATAATTCCTCCTTGTTCTTATTCATCAGGAAAAGTGTTTTAAGTTTATTCCTGTCTTTAAGATTTTTGTTCACCATATCCGTATTCAGCGTTTTCACCTCAAGCTCACCGTTTATAAACTTATACGAAACCACATGAAATTTTCTGTCTCCTGTTTTGATATCACCGTTCGAGTCCCCTATCAGCCGGACCTGGACACAGGATATCCCTCCGATTCTAATAGGGTATCCCCTGAAATAAAAGCCTTCATCGCCTGTCGGGTAATGGATAAGATATTCGGTATCCGTGTATTTCAGAACCATCAGGTTTTCTTTGGAGTCTGAATCTCCGTTTTTTTCCGGAATGGCCTCCCATAAACCGAGTACTGTTTTACTGACAGGAATTTTGTGATCGTCGGTAAGAGATGTCTCATATTCACATCCTGCTAAAATGAAGATAAGAGCGGTTATAAAAATATTTTTAAGTATCATCTGTTGTTCCTCCCTGTGCATTCCCATTAAAAAACAAGAGGATCCTTTCCCGCACGCCGTCTCGTCCAGTTGATAGCCCGAAGCACCGGCCGGCGCGATACGATCCACTTCTCAAGCTTGAATTTGCCCGGAAAATTTAAAAGCATTATGCCGGCAACGATCGTCAGGATACCCTGGCCCGGAAGTACCAGCATAATAGTTCCAACCACGATTAAGAAGTATCCAAGCAGATTCTTCGCCAGCATCAGGCCCCATCTTGCTGCTGCATTCCCGTCAACCCGCATCTCCATGGTGCGTCTTTCATGTGCGAAATAGTCGGAAGGGATTTTGACTACCAGCATAGGCACAACCACCAGGGTTGAAACAAATGTGACGACAGATACCGCAGCCATCCACCATAGAATAGTTCCATGGTTTTGAACCCACTGGATCATATGATTTGCCTCGCAATATATTCGTACTTCGAATTTCGAACCTCGTACTTCGATGATCGATTTACGATTCACGCCTTACGACTTTCGTCTTTCCTGGCCCCTGATCACTGATCACTGATCACTGATTACTGATCACTGACTTTCGATATCCGATGTCCGGCATTCGATATTCGGCCCTTATCAAGTGCCTCCCGAACTTTATATGCCAGATCGTTCATGGTGAACGGTTTCTGCAGAAAATTAACGCCTTCATCGAGAATGCCGCGGTGAGCAATCACGTTGGCAGTGTAGCCGGACATGAACAGGCATTTCGCATCCGGACGAAGCCCGCTGAACCGCTTTTGAAGATCACGGCCGCTCATCTCAGGCATAACAACGTCGGTCATCAGCAAATGGATCTTACCCGCGTATTGCCCGGCCAGTTCAATCGCTTCGTTAGGACTGCCGGTGGTCAGAACATCATAACCAAATTCTTCGAGCATTATTTCAGCCATTTTCAGCAGAACCTCGTCATCCTCAACCAGTAAAACCGTCTCCGTGCCGGTCAGTTGCCCGGTCTCCGGGCGTGGTTCGTCTGTAACCATAGCTTCATCCCTGCACCGGGGCATATAGATCTTAAAGGTCGTGCCCTTTCCCGGCTCGCTGTACACATTGATAAAACCGTTGTTCTGCTTTACTATGCCGTACACCGTGGCAAGGCCCATGCCGGTACCCTTTCCCGACTGCTTGGTTGTGAAAAAGGGCTCATAGATCTTTTCACGGGTCTCTTTGTCCATGCCGCAGCCGTTGTCGCTGACCGCAAGCATGGCATATTCCCCGGAGATAAAACCATCGTGCTGAATGCAATATAAATCGTCAAGCTCTACATTGCCGGTTTCGATTGTAATTTTACCGACACCTGGGATTGAATCACGGGCGTTAACCGCAAAGTTGGCCGTGATCTGGTCTACCTGGGTGGGATCCATTTTCACCGGCCAGAGGTTTGCCGCAGGCATCCACTGCAGGTCTATATCCTCGCCGATCAGCTTCCGGAGCATATTGAGCATGCCTGCAACGGTAACGTTCAGGTCAAGCGCTTTCGGGGCTATGGTTTGTTTCCGGGCAAAAGCCAGAAGCTGCTTAACAAGGTCCGCTGAACGCCGCGCGGCGCTCATGATTTCCTGAAGCTCGGCATTGATCGGGCCGGATTTTCCGATCTTCATCAGCGCCATCTGGGCATAGCCGAGGATAATATTCAGCATGTTGTTGAAATCGTGCGCAACACCGCCGGCTAGCTGACCTATGGCCTCCATCTTCTGAGCCTGCCTGTACTGCTTCTCCAGTTTTTTCTTCTCCGCCTCCGCCCGCCTGATTTCCGTGATATCACGCAAATTAATAACGCTGGCTTCAATACTCCCTTCCTGATTCCGATAACATGATCCGCTGATACTCACAGGAATGATCCTTCCATCTCTGGCCAAACGGCGTGTTTCAATTCCATAAAAGTTTTTCCCGGCTATTATCATGTCGATCATCATCCGGGTTTCCGGCCAGTTTTCATCGGGAACAAAATCATCCATTTTCTTCCCGATCCGTTCTTCCAGCGACCATCCGAAAAGACCCGCGAAAGCGGGATTAAGATAGATAACTTTCCCCGCAATGTCATAAACAATCATAGGATCAGGATTTACTTCCAGAACCAGCCGGTATTTCTTTTCACTCTCCCTCAGGGCATCCTCCGCACGTTTGCGGTCGGTAATGTCTTCGACTATTCCCACACCCCCGTGAATGAGCCCGTCTCCGACAATCATCGGTGCAAACATGGCCCTCACCGGTGTAATCTTATCCGCAGTTACGGAATGATATGCATCTTCATACAATCCGGTGCTCCCGCCAAGCGCTTTTTGAACGGCTGAAACTATTTGTTTATCGGGCAGATTTATCATGTTGAGGCCAACGAGCGCTTCCTGCGAAGAACCTATAATCCGGACGAAATTGTCATTGCACGCGAGTATAACGCCCTTTTCATCAAAGTATAAAAGGCCAAGCGGTGAATACTCGAAAATCAAACGATATTTTTCTTCGCTCTTCCGCAGGGCTGTTTCCGATTGCTTTTTCTCCTCGATCTGTTCAAGAAGTATCTGGTTGGTATGATACAGTGTATTGTGGGCATCTGTAAGCTGCCGGGTCGATCCCTCCAGTTTTTCGATCATCCCGTTAATTTCACTTCCCAGCCTGGTCAGCTCATCTCCACCCGCAACGCTTATACGGGCGGAAAAATCAGCGTCAATACCGATTTTGGTTACATCCCGGCCTATCTTTACAATTCTTGAAATAATCGATTTTTTCAAAAGCCAGACAATAGCAAGCGCAAAAATCAGGAATACCATGGAAGTAAATATTGCCAGATACCGGATGGTTCTCTGCGCCTGCAGATGAACTTGCCGGGGCATGCGGACACTCAGCAGATAGGCAGACTTGCCATAAACATCAGGAATCCGTGTGCGGCCCTCGATTATTCCGGGGCTGATGTTTTCGACCCCTATCCCCGACGATACAGCCGGAGCTTCATTTATATCCCGGAGAGGTTGCAGGAAAAGCTCGGTCCGGGTCAAT
>CAZOEH010000097.1:0-2506 GCA_964578785.1 uncultured Desulfonema sp.
ATGCCTGATAGTTTAAGCAGTAATTTCATACAACCTCCAACCCGATTATATTGCCTTTTGGCGGAGGGGTGTATTCAAAAAAATCCTGTATGTCAATCAAATTTGTCGCCATTCCGGTTGGATCTTGCAACTCAACATCCTTTCCCCCTCAGCCTTTTTACTCCTGGTCTTTCACTCTTTGCCCGTTATTTTTAACTCTTCAGTTTTTTACTTTTTCACCTTTTCCCTCTTGGCTCCGGCTTTTCACCTTTAACCTCTTTTAAGCCTTTCTTTAAGATATGTATACCTCTTCTGAGTCTTGTTATTATTGATTCCGATTCCAAGAGCCTTCTTTGTGCCCACCATAACCACAAGCCTTCGCCCCCTTGTGAGCGCCGTATATATGAGGTTGCGCTGGAGGAGCATATAATGCTGCGTATGAACCGGCATAACAATGGCCGGATATTCGGAACCCTGTGACTTGTGAACCGAGACGGCATACGACAGGATAATATCATCAAGTTCATTAAAATCGTATTCAACATGCCGTCCTTCGAAAGATACAATCATCTTCTGATCCCCGGAATCGATCGATTTTATCCGTCCGATATCTCCGTTATACACATCCTTATCATAATTATTTCTTACCTGCATGACCTTATCGCCTGTTTTATATTTTTTTTCTCCGCGCACCAGCGACACATCCGCCGGATTCAGCGCCTCCTGCAGAACCTCGTTCAGGGCGGAAGAGCCGAGAGCCCCCCTGTGCATGGGGGTCAGCACCTGAATTTCATCGATTGCATCCAGGCCGAAGCGCTTCGGAATACGCTCTGCTACAAGCTCTCTGATTATTTCAATTATTCTTTCCGGATTTTCCTGCTCTATGAAATAAAAATCGCCCTCTTTTTCATCCGTCTTCCAAAGAGGCATTTCTCCGCCGTTTATCCTGTGGGCGTTGATCACGATAAGGCTCTCTTTAGCCTGGCGGAAGATCTCGGTGAGAACAACAACAGGGAAAACGTCCGATTCGATTACATCGCTTAAAACATTTCCTGCCCCCACCGAAGGGAGCTGGTTGACATCTCCGACAAGGATCAAAACCGCATCCGGAGGCACAGCCTTTAACATGCTGAACATCAGAAGGGTGTCTATCATGGAGGCTTCATCAACAATCAGAAGATTGCACTCGAGAGGATTCTTTTCATTTCGCTGAAACCCTCCTTTTTCAGGATTGTATTCAAGCATTCTGTGAATTGTTTTCGCGCCATATCCTGTCGCCTCGGTCATCCGCTTTGCAGCTCTCCCGGTAGGCGCGGCAAGAAGGATCTTTATCCCGAGTCTCTTAAATATATTTATAATGGCGTTTATGATGGTTGTCTTGCCGGTGCCGGGCCCGCCGGTGATAACGAGCGCCTTTTCGGCAAGCGCGCTCCGGACGGCCGAAACCTGTTTCTCTGCAAGTGTGATGGAGAGCCGGCGCTGTATCCATTCGATTGCCTTGTCCGGAGCGACATCCCTGAAAGATTTCGCCGAACCGGCGATTTTCTCCAGCAGCTTGGATATCCCGGATTCACAGTAATGATACTTCGCGAGAAAGACGCCCTTTCTTTCCTCTCCGGGTTTTCGAATATCTTCTCCGAGATCTTCAATTACTATCTGCCCAGACGCGGCGGCCGCCTCAATCCCTTTTTTCACATCCTCCGTTTCAACATCAAGCATTGCTGCGCAGTTTTCAACAAGGGACGGCAACGGGTAATAAACATGCCCCTCTTCAGAGAGCGTAAAAAGAACATATACTATCCCTGATTCGATTCTCTCTTTCGAATCTTTTGAAAAACCGAGCTTTGCGCCGATCCCGTCGGCGGTAATAAATCCTATCCCTGATATATCGACAGCAAGGCGGTACGGGTTTTTTTTCATAACCGCCATCGCCCTGTTTCCGTACTTTCTGAAAATTTTCACGGCGTAACCCGCGCCAAGACCGTATGCATGGAGAAAAAGCATGAGGTTGCGGATCTCTTTCTGCTCATCCCATGCTTTTCTGATCATGGAAATCCGTTTCTTTCCTATTCCTTCAACAGAAGAGAGCTTTCCCGTATCTTTTTCTATTATATGAAGAGTTTTTATTCCGAATTTTTTGACTATCCGTTCCGCCATGACGGGCCCGATGCCCTTTACTATACCGGAACCGAGATACTTTTCGATTCCGGCAGTACTATCGGGTGCTGCGCTCGAAAACTCTGAGACTTTGAACTGCTCGCCGAATTTAGGATGCCTTGTCCATTCACCCTTCATCGTGAGCGTTTCACCCGGAACAGGAGAAATAAGATTTCCTACAATGGTCACCGGCTCTTTTTTCCCGGTAACTAATACCTTCGCAACCGTATAACCGGTCTCCTCGCTTGTGTATGTTATCTTATCTATCCGCCCGGTTAAATGAATGGTTTCTGGTTTATGGTTCATAGTCTCCGGTTTATGGTTCATGATCTAATAGTCTGAAGGCTTTTAGACTGAAGACTATTAGTAA
>CAZOEH010000097.1:2516-9301 GCA_964578785.1 uncultured Desulfonema sp.
CTTCAGTCTATCTACCTTCAGCCTTCTTTTCACTATTCCCTAAAGGACGCCGTCCTTTTTCAAAGCCGTCCCTCAGCCCTTTGCAATATCGCAGGAAGTCTCCTGGAGGTTTTCCACATTCGAGCCGAACGGCTTTGATGCAAGCTCGTTTTTATCGGACAGAATAAGTTCCGCGGCGATGCCTGCCGATTCGATTATGATCTCCCTGCAGTAGAGGGCGTGCTCGCGGCAAAGCCAGCTCTCTTTCCATTTTGATGTAATATCCCTGCAAGCCGTATGCCCGAATTTTTCGCATATCCGGTTCGGTATCTGGTTGAAGAGTCTGTAAAGGCCGGGCTTGCCGTACAGCTGCTCTGATGCTTTTTTCACCGCCTCTTTCCCATCGCCTTCCGGCAGGGAGCTTCTTCCGTGAACGGCTCCGACGGCAAGAACAGATCCTGAAACAGCCCCGCAAGTGTCCCCGAACAGTCCGACACCGCCTCCGAAGCCGGTCGCCATCCTGCGCGCCTCCTGCGGTAATCCGGTGTCAATCAGGGAGAATACCGCCTCCAGAACACATTCGGCGCAGTTGTACCCCAGTGAAAAATTCTTTTTTGCCCTCTGTTTTACAGCTTCGATAGTCTCTTCTTTTGTCATAGCTCTGATCAGTCCCTGTTTAAAAGTGTTAAAAGCTCATAATTCGAATATCGAATGTCGCACATCGTACTTCGCTTTTCGATGTTCGGCTGTCGATGTTCGATGTCCGATATTCGATCAGTCCTCATTAAGCTCCCTGAACCCCGCATAAAAATCGAGCGCTTCCGGATTTCTCAGAGCATCCTTGTTTAATACCGGCTTCCCCTGGATCACTTTTTTCACGGCAAGCTCAACCTTTTTCATATTCAGCGTATACGGGACATCCGGAACGCTCAGAATTTTCGCGGGTACATGCCTCGGAGAAGCATTTATCCTGATGGTATTTACAATCTTCTTTTTGACCTCATTCGTCAGCTCGTAACCCGGCGCCATTTTCACAAAAAGTATGACGCGCACGTCATTCTTCCAGTCCTGGCCGACAACAACACTGTCCTCGATCTCGTCAAGCTGCTCCATCTGCCGGTATATCTCGGCAGTCCCTATCCTGACCCCTCCCGGATTTAAAGTGGCGTCTGATCTCCCGAAAATAGTCACGCCTCCACGGTCGTTTATTTCAATAAAATCTCCGTGCCGCCATACGTTCGGATATACGTCAAAATACGCGCTCTGATATTTCTTCCCGTCCGGATCATCCCAGAAATAAATCGGCATTGAAGGAAATGGAGCAGTGCAGACAAGCTCCCCCTGCCGGTTGATGACCGGCTTCCCGTTTTCATCGAATGCTTCAACCTTCATGGCAAGCCCCCTGCATTGAAGCTCCCCTGAATAGACAGAGCCCATCGGGTTGCCGAGAGCGAAGCAGCCGTTTAAATCGGTTCCTCCTGAAATTGACGCAAGCTGAACATCCGGCTTTATGTCACTGTACACATATTCGAAATTTTCCATTGAAAGAGGCGAACCTGTTGAGAGAATCGTCCTGAGATTTTTAAGATCGTATGTTTTTCCGGGTTTTACACCTGCATTCTGCAGAGCGGTTATATACCCTGCGCTTGTTCCGAATACGGAGATTTTCTCATCCTGAGCCATTTTCCATAACGCGCCCGGCTCCGGATGAAAAGGATTTCCGTCAAACAGCACGAGTGTCGCTCCCACACCAAGCGCGCTTGTCAGCCAGTTCCACATCATCCATCCGCAGGTGGTGAAATAAAAAATAGTATCATTTCTTCTCATGTCGGTATGAAGGATCATCTCTTTTAACTGATGAACAAGAATCCCTCCCGCGCACTGCACCATGCATTTCGGAAGTCCGGTTGTTCCGGATGAATACATTATGTACAAAGGATGATCGAAAGGAAGCTGCTCGAATTCAATCTCTAGGCCATTTTCCGGAGATATGAAGTCTCCGTAATGTACCGCTTTCGGAACCCTGCTTATATCAGGATTCTTCTCGGTGTAGGGAACGACGATCACCTTTTCTATCGAAGGAAGTTCTTTTAAAATATCAGATATTCTCCCGAGGCTGTCCAGGCGCTTCCCTTTGAACGAATAGCCGTTTGCTGTAAATATAACCTTCGGCTTTATCTGTCCGAACCGGTCTAAAACTCCTTTTATTCCAAAATCAGGCGAACAGGAAGACCATACTCCTCCAATAGTCGTGGCGGCAAGCATGGCAATAATTGACTGCGGCATATTGGGCATGAACCCGACTACGCGGTCCCCTTTCTGAACACCCGCCTTTCTCAGAGAGGCTGAAAGCCGGGCTACTTCATCATAGAGCTGGGCATATGTCACGCGGGTCGCGGCCTGGTCTTCTCCCTTGAAAATGAGCGCTGTCCGCCCGTCCCGGTGCCTTAAAAGATTTTCGGCAAAGTTGAGACGCGCTCCCTCAAACCATTTTGCACCCGGCATCTTCCTAACATCGTCGATAACCCGGGCATAAGGTTTAGACGCGATTATGCCCGCAAAGTCCCACATGGAAGACCAGAAATCGGGAATATTATCCACGGACCACTGATACAGATCTTTATATTCCATGAAAGCTTTGCCGTGTTTCTTGTTTATAACATCCATGAAACGCTTCATATTGGAATTTAATACCCGCTCTTTCGAAGGTTCCCATAACAATTTTCCCATGCCAAGCTCCTCTGTCAATTAGTCAATTGGTTTATAAGATACCGGCTCATGATCAGCGGCTCATGGATCGAACATCGCGCTTCGAATATCGCCGCTGATTACTGACGACACTGGTCACTGATTACCGGTTTCTATCCCATTGATCGGCTCACGCCTCACGTTTTTTCACTTTGTGCCTCTTTGCCTTTGACCCTTTCCTTTTCTCTTAAAACCCGACACAGCTTTACATTTTTCGCCTTTGCCTCTTTTTCTTTTTATCCTGCGATGCCCGATCCGGATGCCTTCCGGTTTTCATACCATACCGGATGATGGACATCAAATTTATTTGTGCAACCGTCAGTTATGCTGTTTCTATCACCATCCATCAGATTATGATCGTTTTATGTCAGTGTTTTTTTCTTGTAAAATTGAATGATTCGGTTTAAATCAGCAAAAATTTATGTTCTCCGCCAAGAAAGGAAATAAACATGAAAAAAACATTGATGATGCTGACGAACATGTTGTGCATCTTGTTTGCGGCCGGCCTTTCAGCCCAGTCCGACAAAGCAGGCTGCAATGACCATCCGCTGTTTCCTACCCGTATGCCGGAATACCGCATCGAGACCTGCAAGGTCGAGGATTTCGGGATCTACGAATTCTGGGCGGCAAAGGGGCCGAAAACACCGGTCGAAGGCAAA
This sequence comes from uncultured Desulfonema sp., assembly GCA_964578785.1. Taxonomy (GTDB): domain Bacteria; phylum Desulfobacterota; class Desulfobacteria; order Desulfobacterales; family RPRI01; genus RPRI01. The sequence goes on from CAZOEH010000097.1 coordinate 5,903, forward strand.
TTCACCTTTATCACCTACGCTTTTACCGGACAACGGGCCAGTGAACCGAGCGGTCTTGCTGTTGTCCGGAACTATGAAAACGCCATCTCAAAAGTGGGAGGCAGCATTCTCCAGCGCGTACCCGACCGCTGGGTGAACGGAAAGATCGTCAAGGATGGCCAGGAAACGTGGGCTCAGATCGAAAAGGGTAACGGAAAGATCTGGCTTCGGATTGTAGAAAAGAAAAGTATGGAGCAGCACATCGTTGCGGACGCGGCCGCCCTGAGCAGCGAAATCAGAGCCACCGGCCACGTGGCGGTTTACGGCATCAATTTCGATACAGGGAAGTCCACCATCAAACCCGAATCGGCTCAGGCTATCGGGGAGATCGCAAAGCTGCTTAAAGCAGATCAGGGTCTCAAAATCCATGTAGTTGGCCACACAGACAACGTTGGCGGAGTTGAGAGCAACATCAAACTTTCTCATGAAAGGGCTGAAGCTGTTTTGCAGGCGCTGGTACGCGAACACGGCATCGCACCTGCCCGCTTGAGTGCCTTCGGGTGCGGTCAGTTCTCTCCAGTAGCCGGCAACGATACCGATGCCGGCCGGGCCAGGAACCGCCGGGTCGAACTGGTCAAACAATAAGCCGGTCAGCGGTTTCAATAGCAAAACAGCGTATCGCGGGCCATGGACACGATCCGGTCGGGATTGCCGGGAGGATCCATCCGGCAGGCTCACTTCACGAGGAGCGCATTCAGCGCATCCCATTTCACCGACTTGAGATACGTTATGGCCCGTTCCTCGCCGGCCCGGATCTCGATGATCATGTTTTTAGCTGACGGATGCGGGATCCCTTCACGCCGGTTGGAGCGGAAATATGTGTATTCGCCCCCGGCCTGACCATTGTCCCGGGCGCCCAGCAGGACGACCGCTTTTCCGTAAGGGCAATCCCTGTTGCCGGGGTTCCCGTCATCGACCATGAAAGCCTTTGGGAGAGAGGGAAGGCTCAGAGGCGCGGCCTTTTTGAGTCCGACCGAAGTATGGTTGACCGTGACATCCACCTGAAGGCAGGCGTCGCTGATGGGGAACTCTTTCATAACCTGTTCATGCGGGGCGAATATCGCGCCCGATGCCTGCCGGCTTTTTTTCTGGAGGGCCTGAAGTTTCTCCTGGGCGCTCTGAAGAGCCGCTTTATCGTTCTTACGGGACGCATTGACCAGTTCATCCATTACTTTCTGCTGTTCCTCCCGGAGCGCCTCCATCTGCTTTTGCATGGCCTCCATATCGCGCTCCTTCGGAGGTGATTTCATGGAATATTCCTGGAGCTTCTGTGTCTGACGCTGCTTCTGGGACTGGTCAAACCACTGGCCCTTATAACGGGCTCTAAAGGAGCCTTTCCCGGATTTTTCGGGAACAACATTCGGAGGGCTCGCCGATGGCTTTTCGATAGCGGCCCGGTTTGCCGGCGGTTTGGGAAGCGCCAGATGAATTGCAGATTTCATGAATCAACTCCTCGAATATAAAAATTGTATCCCGGCTATTATGCCCCGGACGGCTGTTTCGCGAAGGCGCCGCGTTATTGCAACCCTCTATTCTTCAGCAAGGGTCATAGCAAAAGCAGGCCATCCATATTATAATCAAATGTAAAACAACATTATTTATTTCTGCTTGTAATCAGGTGTCTTCATCGGAATTGACGATTTGCGGATAAGAGGAAATGCGCATGAACGTAAAAAGCCGCCAATTCTCTCTTCTGATGGCGATAATTTACTTACTTATAGGTGTCACAGATATCGCCCTGACAGGAGCGTACAGGAAAAGGGCCGGGGCGCTCATTTATGAGTCAGCCCCGGCCGTAATGTCGAAGATTGATAGATTTAAAGTGCTATTTCGGAGCTCCGAAGCCTGTGCCGTCCTGAGGCCCGACGCCTTCATTCCCGGTTCCATCGCCGGGACCATAACCGGTTCCATGGCCGACGGTGCCGCCGGTACCTTTACGGGCATTATTTTGAAAACCAGCAGAGGCAACGGCTCCGGGACCAAAAGAAGCATTCGGACCGGGCCCTATTGATGCACTGGGTCCGGGGCCAAACGATGCACTGGGTCCGGGACCGAACGAAGCTCCCGGCCCGGGGCCAATACCTGCTCCTGAAGCATCACCGGAACCGCCTCCGCTGCCTGCTCCAGCTCCGCCGCCTCCGCCTGCGCCTGATCCACTGCCTGCACCGCTACCACCTGCGCCGCCTGCTGCTGAGAGGGGCGTCGTAACCATAATAAGCGCCATTAACAAACAACTGATGAACGTTAGTTTTTTCATGATATAATTCCTTTCCTTTATCAGATAAAAGTTATCTTCACTGAACACGACTGATCTATCTTCGGTTCTTCCGGTTTCATGAGTCGAATAACTTCCGCGGATCGCTCATTTCTTATGACTGTTTAACGCACGGGCCGGAGCGAAGTTACAAAATATCGGAATAATTTTTGGAGAGAATATGAAAGATTCAGAAACTGCTTGACGATATCAGAGGATGCGGACCGCCGACAACCGGATAACCCGAGATTGCTGACGTTCAGTTATCAGGCGGTCAGCCGTTGAAGATAAAGGATTGAACCGGAGGGATGATATAATCATTTATTACCGCCTCCTCCGCCTCCGCCGCTGCCGCCGCTGCCGCCGGCTCCTCCCGGCCCGCCGGAGCCGCTCTGGCCGCCATGACCGGACTGCTCTCCGGCGGTAATTCCAGGTTCTCTTGCGGACTGGCCGTACTGCATGTCACGCGCGAACTCCTGGGAGACAGCCTGGGCGGAACTTGTCTGCGATTTGGCAAGCAGGGACTGATGCATACCCGCGATGTCGGTGGCATCAAGCCCTTTGGACAGAACGCCGGAAATGACCTGAGACGAGAGAGTGGAAGATACCCCGAGTCTCGACATATCCCGTGCCATCGCAAGGCACGCTGCGGCCAGTTCATTCATCCTGTCATGGTTCATTTTCGAGGAGTGCTCCCGGAGCAGGCTCATTATCCGGGACGCATCCTGCTCTTTCATGCCGGCTGCAAGGCTCTCCGCGAGCATGCTCCCCAGGCGCCCGATCTGCTCCCTGCTTCTGGTTATGGACCGGGCCTGGTTGAAAGCAAAAGCGTAGCGTGAACTCACAGCTTCCATGGCCTGTAATGTCATTTCAGGGGTCACCTTTTTGGCCATCCCCTCAAGAGCCTTGTTGATGACAGGCTTTGTCGGAAGCCCTTTGCTTTGCGCCTCAATGATGATGTTTTGGGCTTTAAGCATCTGCTGCTCTCCGAAGCGATTGGTATTCATGGCCTGTATGAGTTGAACAGCATCCCCTACGGGAATCCCTTTTTGAATCATCTCGCGGGCGCGGTCTTTTACCGGCGCCGGCATCCGGGCAAGATCCTG
>CAZOEH010000098.1:0-9184 GCA_964578785.1 uncultured Desulfonema sp.
ATCTCCGGCAAGTATTCCAAGACCGCCGGCAAAAAGGGGAAGACATTCATGGATTCCGAATTCCATTGAGAAATATGCTATATTTCCGCCCGGTCCTGCCGGCGAATCGGATAAGGTTTGTTTAGGAAGGAGAGCGGTTTCAAAATGTTCCTTAACTCTTTTCTGGTGAACAAGGAAGCCCTCATCTTTTGAAAGCGCTTCAAGCCGTTCCTTTGGAACCATGGTTGAAAAAACAATCGGATTTCTTCCCGAATCTCTCCATAGTTTAGGATCAATTCTTCTGAATAATTCCTTGGCATCGTGCTGCCAGCTCCACCAGAGATTGCGTGATAATACATCCAGAAAAGAAAGAGATTCCGGTATTGTCGGAAAAACCTGAAAAGGCTGCAAGTATTTCATTGTACAGGATCCTTAATGAAAGAATTAATGTTTTTTTGTTTGATTTTTAAAAGCTTTGTCATGACGCGTAACATTTCGCTTGTCCCCCAGGCCTGAGCATCACATCCCCTCGGTTTATGCGGATAATCCCCGTCTAGAATTTCAGGAATATGACCGGTGCATCCGTAGTTTATAAGCCGGACAGATGAGGAAAGCAGCGATAAAGCAGTAGCTTTCGATTCGGATCCGTATATGTCAACCCACGCCTCGCAAAAAGAGGGAAAAAGCCATGTCCAGGCCGTTCCGTTATGATAGGCCGGCTTACGCGCCGTGTCTTCATCGCCTGCGTATGTTCCACGGTATGGATTAAAAGGGTCATTTAAAAGAGAACCTGAATGTTTTATTTCGAGCGGTCTGCGGACAGGGCGGTCAGCCAGGCTTCTTATGGCGCCCGGAACCAGCAGTTCTTCGCAGGCGGAAATAATTTTGCGGCAAAGGTCACGATCTGTAACTGCGCCGAAAGTTACGGCAAGAAGCTGGTTTGGTCTCAGGGCGTCGTCGGGTTCCGCCATGTGTGCCGGAACGCCGGGGCTAGCATAGAGGCAATCGGCAAGATAGCCGCTCTCGAGCGGAAATAGATTATAAACTGATTTTCGAACTTTCCCGGCAAGAGATTTCCATTTGCCTGTTTTATCGTAAGGGTCAGTTTCGGACAGGAACGCGAGAGCATTGTACCACAGGGCTTGAATTTCAACGGGATAGCCTTCTCTTGGAGTGCATGCGGGATAATTGGTATCCATCCATGTAAAATGAGCGGGACTGAATATAAGGCCTGAATCATTGTCCATGTATATTCCGTTACGCGTCCCCGATATCAGGTTTGTTGCAATGGAGACCAGTATTGTACGGATACTTCTGCCTTCAGCCTTACGGTCTAGAAAATCATGATTGCCTTCAGCCCTGATCAGATCCGAGCATGCTGCAAAAAGCCATAAAGGAGCATCGGAGGTGTCCCTGTTTCCTGCATCGAATCCTATCATCATGTTCGGAATAGTGCCGTCTTTTTAAAAACGGGAAAAATTTTTTATTACAAGCTCAGACTCTTTATGTTTTCCCGCCGCAATCAGGCCTCTTGTAAAGATAAGAGAATCGCGGCCCCAGTCCAAAAACCAGGGATACCCGGCGATTATGGATTTGTATGACCCTCTTTCAGTTATGTAATGGTCAAGAGCGTAAGTCAAAGCCTCTTCAATTTTCCATGATGAAGATTGTTTTTTACGGGATATATCGTATCCGGCGGCAGGAGCAGGATGGGATGCCGGTTTCTTTTCTTTCGTATTACCTATGCCGGCGGAAAGAACCGCTTCTTCGTCTCCTTTCAGGAATGCGCGGAAGTAGCCCGGACTGAAAAGATCCGAATTCGGATCAAGCCCCCTTTCGGCTTCCAGCGGCCTGTGCACCATATACTGCCATTCAGGTTCGGAAATGAAACTGCCATTCGGCAAATTTACGGAAAACCGGTTACCGCCTTCAGGCGCAAAAGTAAATCCATCCGCCTGCGCCGACACCGCTTTTGGCCAGGAATGTTCAGGGCCCATATATGCTTTGGTTGTTTCGTGAAAATTACGGTATTCGATATCCGGTCTCAATATAAGTTTAACGGCTTTATCGTCTGATAACCGTCTGTCATTATTTCCGGCCGGCAAGCGTTTGAAAATAAGGCGAATCGCATTTTCACCGGGAATCATTTGAACTTTTATATCGAAAAGAATGTGTTCGCCCTGACCTGTCGGTACGCGGTAATGCCAGACTCCGCCGGCATTGCCGTCCAATTGAAAAGAATCCAGGCAATCAGTACAAATATCCTGAGAAAAACCCTGAAAGACAATCCATGCACGGCATCTTGTGAAAGCAATCAGGCGATCTACAGGATATTCATTATGAATGTTTGCCGCAAGAAGCGAGTCATATTTGCTGTTCAGAGCGCACCATGCAACCGGAATATGCGACATGGCCCCGCGGCCGTTTGTGTCCAGAAAGGTAATGGAATTTTCAAGCAGTTCCGAGCGTGTGAAGGATCTTTTTACCAGCGTGTTTTTATGCTCTGACAGGAAAAGAACGGATGCTTCGGCATGCTTTGTCCGGCCCGGATCATAAATCGTAATTTTAAGGAGTGAACGCCGGTGTCCGTCCGGGGTTTTGTTCGGAGCAATAAGCGCAAAAAAAGAACCGTCCCGGCAGGGAAGGCTCTCTTCCTGGGATGAAACACGGTCGTGATTTATTATACGGGATAAAAACGGTTTATCCGCTGTAACCATAAGAAAATGGCCAGGCGGCACCATAACCTCTCTTTTGAGATCCCCGGGCCATTTCCAGACAATTACCCGCGGTTCCCGGGTAAACGGATTCCGGCTCCTGCAGAATTCGACCGGATTATCCGCAAGAAGATCAGCTTCTTTATCGACATCCAATTCTCCTGTATCATTATATCTATTATACATCCTGATAACTTCGAGGACTTTTGCCCTCATTTTCCGCCTCATTACGTTTGCGGGAGGAATAAAATTATTGCAGGCATTGACTCTTATATAATCCAGATCTTTTTCATCCGCTGATAAACAGAGGACCCGGCCGGGGTCAAGCAAACACGAAGATATCTTTCCCGAGGATTCTGTTTTGATTCTGTTTGATGTAATAAGGTCAAAGTATACCGGCCGGTCCAATCCTGATTTTTGATCATTCCAGGAAGCCGTCGTTTTATTATTTTCATCAAGATTTGCGACTATAATAAGTTTTTTTCCCGTAGGAAGATGATGGCGAAGGAGAACCATGTGGTTTCCCGGGCCCTGGCCGATAAGGCTTAATGCCGTTTTATCTGAAAAGGCCGGATGAGTCTTAAGGATATCTGAAAGACGGGTTAAATGCTCCACCTGATTCTCTTTTGAGCCCCAGTTAAGGGAGGAGGCGCCATGCACATCGATCTTTTCAGAAGCAAACCATTCTACTCCGTTTGTAAAACCGAAAGATCCTTCAGGAGAGGAAAGAGCGGACAAAGCGGTTCTCATCATTGCATATGTTTTCGAGCGGGAAGCAAGCCTGTTGTTGTCATGCGTTTCGGCAAAATTCACAAGAATCCCGTCTTCTCCTGAAACGGAGATTGCTCCGGGCAGGTAGTTTTCTAACTGGCTTCGGTCATAGTTTTGAAATAATTCGGAATAGGCCCAGTTAAAATTGCCTTTGTTCAGAATATCCCGTGTTACCGATATTTTTCCGCCAAGCCCCTCAAGAAGAAAAATAGTGTCCGGGTATTGTTCCCTGACTGATGAGACGATGAATCGCCAGGCAGGAATGGGAATCATGTAGCCGGCATCGCATCTGAAGCCGTCGACTCCTCTGCGGCACCATGTCAGAAATACATCGGCCATGTATTTCCATAGATCCCTCTTTGAATAGTCGAGCATTGTGAGATCTTCCCAGCGCACACCCCATGCGCCCGGGACTTCGATACGCCCTTCGTTGTCCCGCACGAGCCACTCGGGATGGGTTTCATGCAGCGATGCCCCCCATCCGGTATGATTGATTGCTATATCGATGAATATTTTTGCGCTGCGCTCATGAACAGCATCAATCAGTTCGATAAATTGTTCCAGAGGGGTTGCGCGGGTATCAAATTCAGCCAGCGCAGAATCGACGGATGTAAATCCTAAAGCTGCAAATGGGCTTCCGAAACGGCCCATACGGGCGTAGGTTGTCGGAGTGGGGTTGATCGGAAGAAGCTGAATGATCCTGACACCAAGCTTGCCTATGATAAAATCAAGTTCCCTGATTAGATCGCGGAAGGTTCCCGATTTAGGTATTACGGTATATCCTTTTCCATCAAGATTTTGTATCCATTTTTCTTCTGTTGGGCTTGTAAGGCCTATTCCTTCTTTGTTGGGACCGAACTGCCGTACAAAGGCGTTGTAAATAATGTTGGCGCAGCATGTGCCTGATGGTTCAACATTGATTATGGTATTGGCGCCTTCGGGCCATATGGGGTTTATATCGCCTTCCTTTAAAAAGAAGCATTTTGCTTCAAAATGCCCCGTCTCGCATAAAGGAACGTTTATCCGGTAAGCCGTTTCATTGATCTTCTTCATGGGAAGGTCAAACCAGTCCCTTCCAAGAGGCGGTTCATCGTAAAGGACTTCTCGTATTATTTCACTCCTGCCGGTTACGGCATGACCCAGGTTGGTTCGGAGCCAGGCGCTTCCGTTCAAGGGGGTCGGAAGGGATAAAATAAAAATCTGTATGTCGCCCTTAAACATAAGAATGCGGGTTCCCGGAGGAGGATTTTGTGTCCACAGGGCTAAATTTTCCATGACAAGCTATCCCTCGAGCACATGTTTTACAAGATGTCCAAGCTCCGGAAATATTAAATCTTTGCACGCTAGTTCGCAGGCTTTAAGGCTGCCCGGCATGCAGAATACCAGGGTTTTTCCTATAACTCCCGCAGTAGCACGTGATAATAGCGCCGCTGAATCTATCTCTTCAAAACTGAGCTGGCAGAAAAGAGGACCGAACGCGGAAAGTTCTTTTTCAAATAAAGGTCGCACCGCTTCAATTGTGACATCTTTGCCGCTTATCCCGGTGCCGCCTGTCAATAAAAGAGCATGAGGATTCCTGTCATGGATAGCCTTACGGATTATTTCCACTATTTTGTATACATCGTCAGGGACAACCTGATAAAAGACAACATCATGGCCTTCCTTCGCCGCCTTTTTTTTAATCCAGCCTCCGCTTTCGTCGTTCTCTTCAGATCTTGTTGTTGAAACTGAAATAACTCCGATCCGGATTCTCCCGGGAGCAATTTTTTTGTGTTCAGCTACGCCCATAATTTATCCCTTTTCCAGCACGACCTGGTCTATCCCGTCATGTTCAGACAGAAGTACATTCACCGTTTCAAGCCGCCTTGTAGCGACATGTTTGCCTACATAGTTAGCCTGGACGGGAAGTTCCCGGTGCCCTCTGTCGACAAGCACGGCCAGTTCTATACGATCAGGTCTTCCATAATCCATGATCGCATCCATAGCGGCCCTTATTGTCCTGCCGGTAAAAAGTACATCATCAACAAGAATTATCTGCTTTTCATCTATGGAGAAAAAAATATCGGTGGCCTGGACTACAGGATGATGGCTTATTCTGGTCCAATCGTCCCTGTAAAGAGTTATATCAATTACGCCGGTCGGTATTTCTATGCCTTCAATTTTTTTTATTAAAGACTGAATTCTTCTGGCGAGAAAAACACCGCGAGTCTGGATACCTATAAGAGACAGATTTCCGGCGCCCTTGTGAACCTCCAGTATTTCATGAGTAATTCTTGCTATGATGCGCTCTATATCTGCAGCATCAAGTATCGTATGTGATTTTTTCATTGTTTCTCCGGCACAGATAAATTTGACAGGCTTTACAAGGTTAAAGATAAAAATTAACTTAAACTATATTATATTGTTATATCATGCGTATTATATTGTTCAAGAGATAAATGATAACATTAATCAGGTAAAGGCCTGTTCGAATAGCCTTGATTTTACGTGATGTTTTATCTATTGTGGAATCGGAGCAAAGCTCTTTGGATCAAGGGGCGTTGTTATGTTTTGTACAATTTCTTGTAAAAACGGCAAAACCGATTACCCATGCCAGCCCCAAAGGGCAAGTTATGAAAAGGTCTCTAATTGATAAGTGGATGAAAGGCAACTTCACATGCTCTCTTCTTGCACGGGAGTAATACTGGCAGGCGGGCTTAATTCCCGCTTTTCAGGTGCCAATAAAGCCTTTATACAGATCGGTGGCAAGCTGATTCTTGATCATATATATGATGTTTTCAGCGAGCTCTTTGAAGAAATTATTCTGGTTACAAACGATCCATTGAAATATCTCGGATGGAATATGAAAATTGTGACGGATATTTATCCTTCAAGAAGTTCTCTTACAGGTGTGCATGCCGGACTCTATTATGCATCCAGCTCTCACATTTTTGTCACTGCCTGCGATACTCCTTTTTTAAAAAAAGAGCTTGTTGAAGCCCTGATTAGTGAGGCTTTACCTCAAACAGATATTGTTATTCCCGAAACAGCATCAGGCCGGGAGCCTCTTTGCGCTGTTTATTCAAAAAGATGCTTGAAACAGATTGAAAATCAGCTTGCAAAGAATGATTACAAAATTCAAAGATTTTTCAACAAGGTTCGGGTTATAAAAATTCCGGAAAATGAACTTCGTAAAATAGATCCGGAATTGACATCATTTTTTAATGTCAATACTCCTCTTGCACTTGAAAAAGCAAAAGAGATAGAGAAAAAGAACGTATATATTATTTAAGATTCGGCGGGAGAATGCTAATGAATTTACAGATGCTTATCGACAAAATAAAAAGGAGCCCGGAATACAGCAGGGTGGGGATGATATTATGCCACAACGGCGTTGTTCGTGGAACATCCCGAGACGGGCGAAAAGTGTCGGGGCTTAAAATCTCGGTCGATCATACAAAATTAATCAGGATCATTGATGAAAATAAAAAGAGACCCGGAATAGCAGAACTACTTGTTGAAATTGAGGAAAACAAAGATCTATCCGTGGGAGATGATGTCATGTTTATTGTTGTTGCCGGAGATATCCGGGACAATGTGATTCCGGTTCTCGATGACACTCTTAACAGAATTAAAACAACGGTAACGAAGAAGACCGAATACTATTTATAAAGGAAACACATAATGCCTTCTTTTAGTCATATTGACAAAAAGGGATGTGTTCGGATGGTTGATGTCACGGAAAAAGAGCAGACAGACAGGAGAGCCGTAGCACAGGGTATTATATCCATGAATACGGACACTTTCATGATGATAAAGAACAGAAAGGTTAAAAAGGGAAATGTCCTTGAAACCGCCCGTATTGCCGGAATAATGGCAGCGAAAAAAACCGCCGGCCTCATACCGATGTGCCACCCTTTGAATTTAACCCATGCAGCGGTTGATTTTTATCCGGATGAATCTGCTAGCAATATAAGAATAGAGGCAACGGTCAGGCTTTTTGGACAGACCGGTGTTGAAATGGAGGCTCTGACCGCTGTATCGGTTGCAGCTTTGACTATATACGATATGTGCAAATCATACGACAGAGAAATGACCATCTCGGATATATACCTTATTGAAAAAGAGGGCGGTAAAAGCGGAAAATTTGTAAGAGAAAAACCTTGATGGACTTTTTACTATATTTTAAATGTCATTTTGGTGAATGTTTAATATAAGTTATTCATGATAATATCAAAATATGTTTCATACATAAAAATATCCGTTTTGCTGATTTCCGTTTGTTTTACCGGTTTTTTATACGGATGTTTTGGAAAAATTCTCAAGCCAGTCCCGGAACTATCCTCACTTGTGAAACTGTCTTCCGCCGAATATCCAGCATTTATCGATGATACTGATTATGATAATCTTGAGGAAAGCATACAGCAGAGCATCTCATATCTTAAGAAAAGGCCCCATGATACTAAGTTTAATTTCGGGCATGATCTGTATGATAAATCTTACATGGTCGATTCTCTGGTTAAATTTCTTGAGTTTATAGAAAAAAAACCTTCAGCTGACAAACTTAAAAAATATATTGATGAAAATTATCATGTCTATAAATCTACTGGAAGCAATGGAAGCGGGGAGGTTCTTTTTACCGGATATTATGAACCTTTTTTGGAAGGAAGTCTTTTAAAGAGCGATACATATAAATATCCTGTTTATGGAACCCCGCCGGATCTGATTTCAATAGATCTTTCATTATTTTCTCCAAAATATGAAGGAGAAAAAATTACTGGACGATATACCGGGCAGACGGTGGTTCCTTACTATGACAGGAAAGAGATTGAAACTGATAGAACACTTGATGGTAAAGCGCCTGTTCTTGCCTGGGTAAAAGACCCTGTAGATCTTTTTTTTCTTCAGATTCAGGGCTCAGGAAAAATTCTCCTCGATAAAGGCGAAACGATAAACGTTCATTATCATGCTTCAAACGGCCGTCCTTATAAAAGTATCGGTAATCTTCTGATTCAAAAAAATATTATTCCACAATCTGAAATGTCTATGCAAAAAATCCGGGCATATTTAGATTCCAATCCCGAAGAAGTTAATGATATTCTGAATTATAATCCAAGCTATGTTTTCTTTAAAACGGAAGGGGACGGGCCGCTGGGATATCTGGATGTTAAACTGACACCGGGAAGATCTGTCGCTCTGGACAGACGCATATTTCCATTAGCAGGCCTTGTATATATTGATGCTGTACTCCCTGTGGTTAGCGGAAACGGAGATATCACCGGATGGATAAAAAATAACAGGTTTGTTATGAACCAGGATACGGGTGGTGCTATTCGGGGGCCGGGCCGGGCCGATATTTTCTGGGGAAATGGTAAATATGCTGAAACAGCGGCAGGAAACATGAAGCATAAGGGGCGCTTGTATTTTCTGATTCTAAAACCTGGTACCTATAACAATTAGACCGTTTGAATAAAATAATCGCACCATTTAAACCGCAGGAACGGTATAGGGAATAGTAACGAAAGGATAAGGGAAGAAACTGCTATTTCGTAACGACGATTAATCATCAGGGAAGCCCGCCCGGTCTATTTTTATTCTGTCTTGACTATTTACCGTAAAATCGGTACTGGAAAAAGCTCTGTGATTATAGGAGAATTAGCAAACACCTTTGTTGGGGAGAGAAAAATATGCTTGGCATAGGAATGCCGGAACTGATTGTCATAGCAGTCATTGCGCTTATT
>CAZOEH010000099.1:0-9143 GCA_964578785.1 uncultured Desulfonema sp.
TAATATTCTCGATGGAATTTGCGTATGAGAATCTGATATACCCTTCTCCGTTTGTTCCGAAATCTATGCCGGGCGTCACTCCCACATGGGCTTTTTCAAGGATGTCGAAAGCGAGCCTGTATGAATCATCCGATATATGTCTGGCGTTGGCAAATACATAAAATGCTCCGGTCGGTTCTATGGTAATGCCGAAACCAAGCTCTTTTAACCGGGAAACAATGTATAGCCTTCGTTCATTATACGTGTTTTTCATCCTGAGAATATCTTCTCCGGCTTCTTTCAAAGCCGTAATGCCTGCAATCTGCATTATTGAATTCGCCGAAATAAAGAAATTCTGCTGGATTTTCTGAATGGGCCGGATAAATTTGCTGGGCGCGATAAGGTATCCGAGCCGCAAACCGGTCATCGCATAGAGCTTGGAAAAACCGTTTAAAACAAAGGCGTTTTGTGTAAATTCCAGAATCGAGTGCTCTTTCCCTTCGTATACGAGCCCGTGATATATCTCATCCGAAATAATGTAAGGTGAAAATTCGGCTATAGCCTTCATCCGTCTTTCGGAGAGCAGATTTCCGGTCGGATTCGAGGGAGAATTGATGAATATGGCCTTTGTCTTTCCAGTTATCTTCTCTTTAATGGCTGACGGCCTGTACTGAAAGGCATCCTCTTCATATACCGGCACCGTAACCGGTTCACCCTGAACAAATTTGATGAAATTGGGGTAACATGCATAATGGGGGTCGGAAATAATGACCTCATCCCCCTTGTCGAGCAGCGCTGAAAACAGGCTGAACATGGCAGGAGATGTCCCGGAAGTAATTACTATCTGATCCGGGCTAACCCGGGTCTTATAAGTAACGAAATAATGCTCGCTTATGGCCTCCCTCAGTTCTATCATGCCGAGGCTGTGCGTATAATGAGTATGCCCGTCACGGAGGGCTTTACAGACTGCATCTTTAATACACTCCGGAGTATCAAAATCAGGCTCTCCGACTTCAAGATGAATTACATTAATCCCCTTGCGCTCCATCTCATGCGCCTTCTCTAGAACATCCATGGCTATAAAAGGGGTTATCTCTTCGGTACGCTTTGATATCATATTCTATACGACCTTATTTAAAGGATACTCAATAATTCCTTCGGCTCCGTTCTTTAAAAGTTCCGGTATCAAATCCCTTATAATATCGATGTGAGCCACCGTCTCAACCGAAAACCATTTTGAGTGGTAGAGAGGTGAAACCGTAGGAGCATTGAGGCTTGGAAGGAGCGATACGATCTTTTCAAGGCTTTCTTCCGGAACATTCATTTTAAGCCCTACAAGTTTCTCCGCAAGGAGAGCCCCTTTTAAAAGGAGCGCGATCTGCTCAATTTTATCCCTTTTTTCCGTGTTTTTCCATGCATTGTGGTTTGCTATTAGCCGTGTATTTGTCTGCATCAGTTCGTGGATAATGCGGAGCCCGTGGGCTTTTATGGTGCTGCCTGTTTCCGTGACTTCCACTATTGCATCGGCAAGTCCTGAAACAATTTTTGCTTCGGTAGCCCCCCATGAAAACTCGACCGTCACATTGATGTTCCGTTCCTTGAAATATCTTTTTGTATATTCGACAAGTTCGGTTGAGATCTTTTTCCCCTCAAGATCCTCGATTTTTTTGATATTCGAATCATATCCCACGGCAAGTACCCATTTCGCCGGCCTAGCGCTCACCTTTGAATATACAAGATCTGAAACAACATGGACATCCGAACTGTTTTCGGCTATCCAGTCTTTACCGGTAAGTCCCGCATCAAGAGTCCCGTTTTCAACATATCTCGACATTTCCTGAGCCCTGCAGATGGCGCACTCGACATCATCATCATTTATTTCCGGGAAATAACTTCTTCCGTTCACATTAATCGTCCATCCCGAACGTTTGAACAGAGAAATCGTTGCACTCTCAAGGCTTCCTTTCGGAATGCCCAGTTTTAATTTATCCTTCATTTATTATATACCTCCTGTGGATTAAATATCAGTTTTCCGATATCAGTCAGCGTCCCGTTTTCCATTTTCCTGTAAAAACAGCTTCTGTAACCGGTATGGCAGGCGGCCCCGCCTCTTTGCTCAACTTTTAACAAAACAGTATCTTCATCACAGTCAACCAGTATCTCTTTTATAATCTGAAAATTACCGGAAGTTTCGCCTTTAATCCAAAGTTTCTGCCGGCTCCTGCTGAAATATGTCGCCTTTCCTGTTGAAAGGGTTGCTTCCCATGCCGCCTGATTCATAAAAGCAAGCATCAATACTTCGCCTGTTTCATAATCCTGGACGATTGCAGGAACAAGACCGTTAATTTTATTGAAATTAAGATTTATCATTACCCATACCTTTTATGTAAAGTATTCAAAACTATACACTATAACTTTTTAAGTCAAATTCTTTTTTCAGACGGCTTTGTAATAATGCCTTCTCATATAAAGATAAACCTGAATGTTTTCAACAGGCCTTTCTTCATGCCTTTATGTCTTAGTGTGAAAAATTAACTTTTTAAGACGCCATTATAATGATGGACTTGCTTAAAGGTAATTTGTCTGATAAATAAGCTATAAAAATTTGTTGTCATAAACAGGCTGGTTTATTTGTTTGATTTTCTCTTCAAATATTTTAAACCAGTCAAATTTTTTTATTGTTTCATTGTAACAGTAAAATAAATCAGATTGTTATGTATAAGAAGAAAAAAGTTTCAAGAATATTAAGGGAGCGAAGTAAAACCAAGCGGCCTGTATCAAAATGGTCGATCTGGGCAACCCTTATCTTTACGCTGGTTCTGTTTCTTATAATATCAGGCATATATCTTCATATGACTGCTGATATGCCTAAAATATCGACCCTGGCCGATTACAACCCGCCTGTTGTCACAACAGTATATTCGGATGATAATAAAAAAATTGCCGAATTTTACAAGGAATACAGAATAGTTATTCCTTTATCCAAAATTCCCCCGATGCTTAAAGATGCCTTCATATCAGCTGAAGATTCCAGGTTTTATAAGCATAAGGGGATAGATATTCAAAGCATTATCAGGGCTTTTTTAAAAAATGTCGAAGCCCGGTCAATTGTCCAGGGCGGCAGCACCATTACCCAGCAGGTTACTAAATCTTTTTTACTGACTCCTGAAAAAAGTTATAAAAGAAAAATAACTGAAGCTATCCTTGCGTACAAAATAGACAAAACATTTTCAAAGGATGAGATATTATTTCTCTATCTAAACCAGATTTACCTCGGCCACGGAACTTACGGCGTTGAAGCTGCCGCACAGAAATATTTCGGGAAACAGGTGGGAGATCTCAACCTGGCGGAATGCGCCATTCTTGCCGGACTGCCCCAGGCCCCAAGCAGGTATTCCCCGCATAAGGATAAGGAAAAATCGAGGCAGCGGCAGATATATGTTTTAAACAGGATGCTTGAAGAAGGATACATCACAAAAGCCCAGTACGAGGAAGCCGTAAACACAAAAATAGAAATAAAGACAAAACAAAATCTATTCCAGGACATTGCTCCCCACTTCTCCGAACATGTCAGGCGTTATATAGAGAAAAAATACGGGACGGATCTGTTATATAACAGAGGAATCAATATTTATACCACTGCAAATTATGATATGCAGATAGCCGCACATGAGGCATTGAAAAAGGGATTGTACGAACTCGACAGACGGCAGGGCTACAGAGGGCCGATTAAGCATCTTGCTCCTGATGAAATTGAGGCTGTTTCGAATGAACTTGCAAAACAGACAGATGAAACGCCCCTTCAAGAAGGAGTCTCAATTAAAGGCATAGTCACCTCCCTGGACAAAAAAAACAATAATGCCATTGTACGTATCGGAAACATCTCTGGTGTAATAAATTTTGAAGATATGAAATGGGCCAGAAAACCTGATCCCGATTCCGAATATTATGAACAGACAATACGAAATCCCGGAGAAATATTTAAAGCCGGTGATTTGATACTGGTCAAAACAAAGCAAAAAATCAGAGCCAAAGGCGTAAAACACAAGGAGTTCTGGAACCTCTCTCTTGACCAGGAGCCGAAAGCCGAATCGGCTTTGTTATGCATGGAAACGGGTACCGGCCATGTGAAAGCAATGGTAGGTGGATATGATTTTACCAAAAATCAGTTCAACAGGGCAGTACAGGCAAAAAGGCAGCCCGGGTCCGCTTTCAAGCCGGTGATATATGCCGCTGCCATCGATAAAGGATATACTGCATCAAGCGTTATCATAGATTCACCGATTGTTTTTGAAAATTCCGATACAAATCTTGTCTGGAAACCCAAAAACTACAAGGAGACTTTTTACGGCCCCACCCTACTTCGCGATGCGCTTGCGCATTCTCGGAATATAGTAACCGTCAAGATATTAAAAGATATAGGTGTCGATTATGCGATAGATTATGCAAGAAGGCTCGGCATTACTTCCGAATTAAGCAGGGATCTTTCGATAGCCCTCGGTTCTTCAGGTGTCTCTCTTATAGAGCTTGTTGGGGCTTACTCGGTTTTTGCAAATCAGGGTAATCTCGTTCAGCCGGTATTTATAAGAAAAATTGTTGACCGGGACGGAAAAATTCTTGAAGAAGCAAAGCCTTCAGCTGAACAGGTAATAGAAAAAAGCACCGCTTTCATAATGACCAGCCTTCTTGAAAGCGTCGTTAAATACGGAACAGGTCAGCGCATTCTCGCTCTGAACAGGCCGGCTGTCGGAAAAACCGGCACAACCAATGATATGTATGATGCATGGTTTATAGGATATACACCCGAATATATTACAGGAGTGTGGGTCGGTTCCGATGAATTGACTTCGCTTGGAAGGTCTGAAACCGGAGCAATGGCGGCAAGCCCGATCTGGCTTTCTTTCATGCAGCGCGCCCTTGCGGATAAACCGATCAGAGATTTTCCTGCGCCTGAGGAAGGAATTGAATTTGCCGAAATCGATGCAGCAACCGGCCTTCTTGCTATTACTGAATCCAAAAAAACGATTCTTGAATGCTACAAGGAAGGAACGGTTCCGACACGATCAACACATAAGCCGGGAGCAATTACTGAAACAGAAGATTTTTTTAAATCCGGTATGTGAGTTTTTATGTAAATTTCAGGGCTTTATTTTTTTTTGATATGTAATCAGCAGGTGTTTTTCATTGCCTTTTCTACCAGCACGGCCATTTCCGATGATTCCTGCCGCCCGCTTGCTTTCAGGCCTTCGATGACACCGGCTTGATTCTCTTTTGGCTGGTTTTGACTTACCTTCCACTTGCCTGACATCTTTGAAATAACCGGCGACCGGAGCGCGCAGCGCTGAGGAAACCCATGAGCAGAGCTTTTGGGCAATCCTGTTGACTGGGCTGTTGCGCTTTTCTCCGCAACTACAGCGTCCTGGTTTGTCCTCCATCGACATCCAGAACGGTTCCCTGGCAATAGCTTGACAAAGAGGATGCCAAAAAAACTACTGCTGATGCAATTTCCGATGGATCGCCGAATCGTGCGACACCAAGTTTTTTTGCCATTTCCAATGCTGCCTGTCCCATGGCAATATTACGTTCGGCGGCTATTGTATTGATCCTCGTCTGAAGGCGTTCGGTTGTAATCGGACCCGGATTGATGGCGTTCACTCTAACGCCGTCAATAATGCCGCGGTCAGCCAAAACCTTAGTCAGATTAAGTATCCCTGCGTTAACTGCGCCGCCAATTGCAAATTCGGCATTTCCGGTGCGTCCGCCAATGCCGACAATATTCACAATTGCGCCTTTAGATTTCATGAGAAACGGCCAGGCGGCACGTGAACAACGCACCGTGCTGAAAAATTTCAATGCAAAGCCATCGTGCCAATCAGCTTCGGACAGGAGAAGAAAGTCGCCGCGCTTAGTCGCTCCGGCGTTATTCACTAGTAAATCAATCCCGCCGAATTTTTCAATAGCGAAAGCGATGAGTTTTCTTGGTGATTCTTCCAGCCGCAGATCGGCAGGAAAAATATATGACTCTGCCGTACAGGTTCGCGCAATCTCTTTCAGCTGTTCCACGGATCTGGCGGCCAATACGAGCCGCATACCTTCTGCCCCAAGCCGGTCGGCGATCGCCTTACCGATGCCTCTGCTTGCTCCGGTAATAACGGCTACTTTGTTTTTCAGATTAATTTCCATTACTCCTCTCACCTCATATATGCCCAACGATCAAGCTCTGCCGTACGCAGTTTTATGCGCTTTCATAGTTTGATATCTCAATTAAATTTCCATCTATATCCCGGAAATACACCGACATGATAGGGCCTACCGCGCCTGTTCGCTGAACCGGACCTTCCAGTATCTCAATACCATTTTTATTTAAGTGTTCGATTACCTTAGAAACAGGCACCCCGGTGATGAAGCACAGGTCAGCAGCCCCGGGAGTCGGTTCTTTCGCTTTTGGAATCAATTCCTGCCCGTACTGATGCAGATTGATCTTCTGCACCCCGAAAGAAAGCGCCTTTCTGCCACCGCTGAAAGTTGTAACCCGCATTCCGAGCGCTCTGGCATAGAATACACAAGTGGCATCGATATTTTTGACCGTCAAGACTATATGATCTATCGATTCCACATTCATAATAGACTCCGTAATTCAGCGCGGAGAACATTCTTTTCCCTTCTTATTTTACATGTTCAAATGACCACATCGCTTCTGGTTTGTCAATGAATTTAAGACGTAGGCACATCATAAATAATTTTTCTTGACTCACAATTATCGATTGTATATTGTCGACAATAGTAGAATTGGCAGATTTGAAAAATACTTTTTTTCTCTTTTTTTAACTCAGGAGGTTTTGTGGTGTCTGAACCCACACTTTCAGGAAAGCTTGCTGCATTCCTGTCACGATTGTCATACGACGATCTGTCGGAATCGCAGGTCCGCAAGTTAAAGATTTACTTTTTGGACTGGCTCGGATCGGCAATAGCAGGAAAAGAAGAAAAACCGGTTCAGATCATCCTGGACGTCATCCGTAATCTGGGAGGCATTCCGGAGTCCACGATCATCGCCAGCCAATCTTATGGCAACTGCCTTATGGCGGCGCTGGCAAACGGAGCTTCCTCCCACATGGTGGAAATGGACGATTTGCACCGGGAATCTATTTTACATCCTGCGGCACCCATCATATCAGCGGTCTTTTCGCTGGCCGAGCGTGAAAAAGCAAGTGGTGCTGACTTACTGCTTGCAATCGCCGTAGGCTATGAGGCCGCCATACGCATTGCGATCGGCGCCGGCCCGAGTCATTACCGGTTCTGGCATACGACAGCCACCTGCGGAACATTCGGAGCTGCCGCGGGAGCCGCCAGGCTGCTCGGATTGGATGAGGAACAGACCATTTCCGCATACGGGTCGGCGGGAACTCAGGCCGGTGGTCTATGGGAGTTTTTAACGAACAATGCCATGAGCAAACAGTTGCACCCGGGCAAGGCCGCTCTGAACGGACTTCTTTCGGCACTTTTAGCTCAGAGAGGATTTACCGGCGCCCGAAAAATTCTTGAAGGGGAAAAAGGGTTTTTCAAAGCCACTTCAAGCGATTTTGACATCGCCAGATGTCTGGCTGATTTAGGAAAGGAGTATTATTTCGAACGCAATTCGATCAAATACCACGCTTCATGCGGACATACGCACTCTGCCATTGATGCGGTATTGCAAGCCACCCGAGGGGTTCCACTCGCCCCCGAAGATGTGAAAAGCATAAGCGTCTCGATCTACCAGGGATCTCTGGACCTTCTGGGTAGTATCGAACCGACGACCCCATATCTGGCCAAATTCACCCTGCCGTTCTGCATCGCCTCTGCGCTGGTCTTCGGGCATGCCGATTTGACTGCTTTTTCAATAGAAAGGCTTCGGAACCCCGATATAGCCCGGATGATGCAAAAGATCCGGATTCAATCCGATCCGGAACTGAGCGCTATGTATCCCCGGAAATGGCCGGCGCGGGTTGAAATTGTCAAGCGTTCAGGCGAGCGCCTTATAGAGTCCGTCATCTACCCAAAAGGCGATCCCGAAAACCCTCTTAGCGAATCCGAGGTGGTAGGGAAGTTCAAATCGCTCACCCGGGGACTGATCGATGATGACTGGGCGGAGACGCTCTGTGAACGGGCGCTTTCACTTGATAAAATATCGGATGTTTCTGCCTTTTTCACCCGATGAGATCGGTGGAATCTGTAGGCGGAATCAAACCATGAATCGATACAGGAGAATGAGATGAGGTTGTTGGAACACGAGTCTAAACGAATACTGGAAAAATACCGGATTCCTTTGCCGGTGGGGAGGTTGGTGAGCCCTGGCGAAACGATTAAGATCGATGCACCCGTCATGCTCAAGGCCCAAATCCCCGTTGGGGGACGCGGAAAGGCCGGAGGCATCCTTGAAGCCTCTGATGCCGAAGAGGCGCAGCAAAAGATCTCGCTTTTGCTGCAGAGCAACCTGCGCGGATACATTCCCAAATCCGTCTACATGGAGGAAAAAAAAGCCGTAAAGCAGGAGTTCTTCATGGGAATCACATACGATACGGTGGCCAAGGCGCCGCTGGCTATTTTTTCTCCTGCGGGGGGCATTGACATAGAGGAATTATCGCTGCAGCAGCCGGAGTTGGTCCGCAAAGAGCATTTCACGGTTGCCTCACGACTTCCTCTCCATCGGGCCAGGGAGATCATAGCCGAAACGGGAATTTCCGGAAAATTGCTCCTCGGACTTTCTCCTGTCCTCTCCGCAATAGCGGAGGTTTTTTTAGACTATGACGCTACGGTGGTTGAGATCAATCCGCTCGGGTTGATGGACGACGGGCGACTCGTTGCTTTAGATTGCCACATGGAGATCGACGATGACGCGGTGTTCCGGCATGCCGACATTGCGGCCCTGGAAAAGGACATTGGTCGGGTGGAGGGAGAGAAACGCATGTCGGATTTTGAACGCCAGGCGGCCGGAATCGACAATTTGGACCACCGCGGGGTGGCCGGCCGGGTGATCGAGTTTGACGGCAACCTTGGTCTCATTATCGGCGGCGGGGGAGCTTCGCTGACGGCCTTCGATGCCATTCGCGCCCATGGCGGGCGTCCGGCAAATTATTGTGAAATCGGCGGCAATCCATCCGTGCTCAAGGTCAAGGAGCTGACCC
>CAZOEH010000100.1:0-7858 GCA_964578785.1 uncultured Desulfonema sp.
CCTGCGCGGCGAGCCGCTTCCAGGAATGGAGGAGTAAAATGTCTCAGGAAAAAAAGATATACGATAAAGGTATAGTTGTAGCCGGTCTCATAATATTCATAGTGATTTTCATGTTTCCGTTCTGGTATAATTTAGGAAAAGCAGCTCAGGTTCCGGAGCCTGTACTTACGGAAAAGGCTAAGGCTGCAAAAGAGTGTATCGAGCCCAGGAGCTACATGAAAGCCGAGCACATGCAGATTCTCGATGACTGGAGAAGCTCGGTTGTTCGTGATGAAAACAGAGTTTATGTCAGCAGCAAAGAGAAAGAATTTGATATGAGCCTGTCCAACACATGCTTGGATTGTCATTCAAATAAAGCCGATTTTTGTGATAAGTGCCACAATTATGCATCGGTTAATCCTTACTGCTGGGATTGCCATATTGATAAGCCGAAGGAGAATAAGTGATGGAGAACAGCAGAAGAACTTTTCTGAAAATAGCTGGGATTTCAGCACTGGGCCTGAGCGCAAAGCCAGTATTTAATGCCTTTGCAGTGTCGGAAGAACATGGCGAGAAAAAGGAAGCGAGAGTACTTCCCAAAAAAGGGGCTCTAACAGCCAAAAGATGGGCCATGGTTATTGATACCACCAAATTTGAATCTGCGAAGGATCTGGAGCCGATAATAGAAGCCTGCCATAAGATTCACAATGTCCCTGTTTTTGAAAATAAGCACCATGAAATCAAATGGATATGGGAAGAAGAATTCAAGCATGCTTTTCCGGATCTGGAAAATGAGCATATTAATGACAGGATAAAAAATTTGCCTTTTCTGGTTCTTTGCAATCAATGCCAGGATGCTCCATGCGTCAGAGCGTGTCCCACAAAAGCAACTTTTAAGCAGGAGGACGGTATAGTTGCCATGGATTTTCACAGGTGTATCGGGTGCCGTTTCTGCATGGCTGCATGCCCGTACGGCTCCAGGAGTTTTAATTTCAGGGATCCCCGTCCATTTATAAAAGAGACGAACAAAAAGTTCCCGACCAGAATGAGGGGGGTTGTTGAAAAATGCAATTTCTGCAGCGAACTTCTTGCAGAAGGAAAAAAGCCTGCCTGTGTCGAAGCATCCAATGGGGCGCTTGTTTTCGGAGATCTGGAAGATCCTGAATCGGAAGTTAGAAAATTGCTGAAATCCAATTATACAATTCGCCGTAAAACGGCCCTCGGTACCGGGCCTGCTATTTACTACATCGTATGAGGTGGTTATGCTTGAATTAGCACTTAGTGGAAGCAAAAGATATTATGGATGGATTACTGCCCTGCTTGCCGTTATAGGCGTGGGATTCGGGTTTTATTTATGGCAGTTTAGTTCAGGCTTGATGATCACCGGCTTGAGCCGGGATGTCTCCTGGGGTTTTTACATCGCTAACTTCACCTTTCTTGTTGGGGTGGCGGCAGGCGGTGTAATGGTTGTGCTACCATACTACCTGCACGATTACAAGGCCTTCGGAAGGATCACGATCCTCGGTGAGTTTCTGGCAATTGCCTCGCTGGTGATGTGCCTTCTTTTCGTCATCGTAGATCTCGGGCAACCCATGAGGATACTGAATGTCTGGCTTTACCCCACGCTGAATTCGGTGCTCTTCTGGGACACGCTCGTGCTTAACGGCTACCTGTTCCTCAATATTGTCATCGGCTGGAACGTGCTGGAGGCTGAGCGAAACAACACCCATTATCCCATGTGGGTCAAACCTCTTATATATATATCGATTCCTTTTGCTGTCAGCATCCATACAGTGACTGCATGGCTGTACTGCGGCCTGCCGGGCCGCGGTTTCTGGCTGACCGCCATCCTTGCTCCACGTTTTCTCTCGTCGGCCTTCGCCGCCGGACCGGCTTTGCTGATCCTGCTGTGCCTCATAATCCGCCGAGTGACCAACTTCGATCCGGGACGTGAGCAGATCCAATCGCTTTCCAAGATCGTGGCCTACGCCATATGCCTGAACGTCTTTTTCTTACTGTGCGAAGTCTTTGTTGTCTTTTACAGCAAAATTCCTGAGCATATGGATCATATGAAGTACCTGTTTGTAGGGCTGCACGGACATGGATCTCTTGTGCCGTGGATGTGGACATCGGTTGCCTTGATGGTAATATCAATCATCCTCCTTGTAAATCCTATTACCCGAAAAAACGAGACTGTGCTTGCGGTTTCATGCCTTTGTGTCTTTTTCGGCACATGGATTGACAAGGGACTTGGAATGATCTCGGGAGGATTTGTTCCATCTCCTTTGCATCATGTTAATGAATACGCTCCAACGATTCCGGAAGTAATAATTACATTAGGAGTATATGCCACTGGTTTCCTGGTGCTGACTGCGCTCTTCAAGATGGCGATATCTGTTAAGGAAGAGGTGTCGGCCTGATATTCGGATTGGTGTTAGAAAGATAAAATATAGGGGCTATCCTTTCCTAAGGATAGCCCTGTTTGATTTTGAGTTATGAAACAGGTTTTATTGAAGCCACCCAGACTCGAAGGTTTGGGTGGCTTTTTGTTTTGCGGAGGAGGCAGGTTGAGAAAGCTTCTTGTTATAGACAATTATGATTCCTTTACATACAACCTTGTGCAGATGTTCATGCGGTATGATATTGGCATTGAAGTTCGCAGAAATGATTCGATAGATATATGCCGGATTGAAACGATGCGGCCTGACTATATTGTCATAAGCCCCGGTCCTAAGGATCCCGTAAATGCCGGTATATCAACTCTGGTTATAAAAACATTTTATAGAATTATCCCGATTCTGGGTGTTTGCCTCGGGATGCAGTGCATCAACGAAGCTTTCGGCGGAATTACTACCCGGGCTCCCGAACCTGTTCATGGGAAAGCAAGCTTTATTGAGCATGAGAACAAGGGAATTTTCAGAGCAATGGCATCTCCCTTCAAAGCGGCGCGATACCATTCGCTTATGGTTAAAATTAACCATACCGGGCTTGTTGTAACAGCCCGTACCTCTGACGGGATAATTATGGGTATTTCACACCCTGTTTTTCCTCTTCATGGGGTTCAGTTTCATCCCGAGAGTTTTATGACTGAAAATGGGCAGATGCTCATTGATAACTTTTTAAAACAAACGGCAAAGTAAAAAGTCATTCTGCTGTATCGCGCTTCCTCTTTCGTCATAGCAGCGTGTCAAAAAGTACGCATGATTAGTTCATTCAGAAAGGACTTGATTTATTTGAAATGCAATCATATGTATAAAGAAAGGTTGATCCTCGCCGAGTCTTTTATCGATTTTGCAGCAAGATTTGCTCCTCTTCCCGGAACGGTACTGCTTATGAGCGGAGGAGAGCTTGATTGCGCCAGATATCATATAATCGGAGCGCTCCCATGGCTGACCTTTTCAGGCCGCGGACGGAATCTTTCCGTTTCAACTTCTGATGGAACCATTGATTACCAAACAAATCCTTTTGAAATTCTTCGTTTATTACTGGATAATTATAAAATAAAGGATTCATATACTGAAATCCCTTTTTGTTCGGGGCTCATGGGTTATATGTCGTATGACCTTAAAGACTCGCTTGAAAAACTTCCGCGCACTTCAGTCGATGACATATGTTTACCGGACATCCTGTTTTATGCTCCTTCAATAATTATTGTTCATGATAAAATAAAAGATGAAACCAATCTTTTTATCCCGGCAGGCAATTGTGATGCCCGAAAAGCTCTGGACTTTTTCAGGGAAATACTTAATAAAAAACCGGCTGAAACAGGAAATGATATTTATGCCGGAGAATTCAAATCCGGCTTTACAAAAAAAGCATATATTGATGCTATAAATAAAATCAGGGAGTATATCAGGGCGGGGGATGTATACCAGGTTAACATGTCTCAGAGATTTACGTCTGAATTTTCGGGAGATTCTTTTGCGCTCTTCAGAATTTTTTATGAAAAGAATCCAGCTCCTTTTTTTTCATACATTAATGCGGAGACACATAGGATTATTTCAACCTCCCCTGAGCGGTTTATTCATCAAAACGGCCGAAAGGTTGAAACACGGCCTATAAAAGGAACAAAACCAAGAGGAAGAACAGAGGCAGACGATGAAAAACTTAAAATTGATCTTTTAAAGAGCGGGAAAGATGATG
Organism: uncultured Desulfonema sp.; assembly: GCA_964578785.1. Classification (GTDB taxonomy): domain Bacteria; phylum Desulfobacterota; class Desulfobacteria; order Desulfobacterales; family RPRI01; genus RPRI01. The sequence goes on from CAZOEH010000100.1 coordinate 4,123, forward strand.
CCGAGCTTTCGATGATTGTAGATCTTCTGCGAAATGATCTGGGGAAGGTATGCCGGGCCGGGTCGGTAAACTTAGCGGAGCATAAAAAAATCGAAGCTTACAGTAATGTTTATCATCTTGTGTCAATTGTGGAAGGAATACTGGGGGACAGATTTAATTCAGCGGATTTAATAAGAGCTGTTTTCCCGGGTGGATCGATAACAGGATGTCCCAAGATCAGAGCAATGGAAATCATTGATGAGCTTGAACCATGCCGCAGGCATATTTATACCGGTGCAATCGGGTATATCGGTTTTAATGACAAAATGGACCTGTCGATAGCGATCCGGACAGCAGTTGTTTATAAAGACAGGATTATTTATTCGGTGGGTGGGGGCATTGTCTTTGATTCAAATCCGGAGGATGAATATTATGAGACGCTTCATAAAGGACGCACCATAATAGAAGCATTCGAACAAGCTCACGAAAAACAGGTGAAAAAAACTTACGTATGGCATAACGGAATTCTAAAACCGGCTGAAAGTGCCCATATTCCGGCAGACAGCGAAGGTTTTCTTTACGGATATGGCTTTTTTGAAACCATACGTGTCAGCAAAGGGAAACCGGAGCTTCTCTGTGAACATATAGAGAGATTCGGGAAGGCATGGAAATATCTTTTCAATGATAATCCTCCGGATTTGACATGGGATGATATAATAGATCAGGTTATAAGAGAAAACGGGCTTGATAATGAAACAGCCGCATTAAAGATCGTCGCGGCAAAAGGCAAGGGGACAGCCTTATTCAATAATGATTTATTGGTTACAGCAAGGTCTTATACGCATCGACTGGATGGAGTAATTAAACGAGGATTGGATCTTGCAGTATACCCCGAACCACGTCAGACACCGCTTGCAAGCTATAAAACCTTGAATTACCTTTATTATTTACTTGCAGGTAGATGGGCTAAAGAGAACGGCGCTGATGAAGCACTGATCCTGAACCCGGACGGAACCTTATCCGAAACCAATACGGCAAATATTCTGGTGATAAATGGCATGAGAGTTATAAAACCTGCGTCACCGCATGCGCTTCCAGGGATTATGGAGGAAGCAGTCTGCGCTTTATTGTCCGTAAGGGGATATTCCATTGAAAAAAAGAAAATATACCCGGAAGATCTCTTTGGGGCGGATGGAGTTATTCTTACCAACTCTCTTTTGCGCGCTGTTCCGGCTGTCCGTCTTGACGAAAAAGAGCTTTCAGCTCCTTCGGAACTTTGCATAAAAATCAACGGAGAGCTGTTTTAATTTTTTCCTGGTCTTCTCCTTTTCCGCGAAGAGGCTCTTTGGGCAGCGAGAGTTTTTACTTTTGGAACAAATAGAACAGTGTATAAAATGCAAACAACTGCGAAAGCCGTCATTGCAAGCGCGACCCAGTAATTGCGGAAAAGAATATTCCCGAGATAATCCCTGGTGCTGTCTGCAAAAATTCCTGCCATGAGTCCCCCGAACAGAATTGCCGTTACAACTGGAATCGTTTTTCCGAAAGGAATTGTAAAAGAACGCTCCTTGTCCGGGAATAACTTTCTGAGTCTTAAAACACATATGGCCATGACAACATATATAAAACATTCAAGGGCCGCCGCCATTATAATGATAAACAGATATTTGCCTGTAACAAGTATTATAAAACTCAATATGATTGCGAAAATTACAAGAGAAAGTATCGCCACCCAGGGAGTAGCATAATCCGGATGAAGCTTGCTGAAAAATCTCGGAAGAGTATTGTCTCTTGCCATTGCATATGTAAAACGGGAGGTATTAAGGAGTCCTGCATTGAATGAGGTTACAGAGGCGATAATGCTCATCAGTATAAACAGAAAACCACCTGTATTTCCGAAAAGATTTCTGGCATAGAGAATGTGCGGAATTGTCGTACCGCTTTTGAGCTGTTCTTCGGTAAGACCGGAATACATTGCAACAACAAAAAGAGAATATGTTACAGACAGAAGTCCGACCGCATACAGCATTCCTTTTCCAATCAGGCGGTAGTCCGTGGTTTCTTCGGCAAGCGGGGCTACCCATTCAAAACCGACATACATGAAAACCCCGACTGCCGCGGCGGAAAGGACTCTTCCGGCTGTAAAATTTGAGCTGTGTAAGGCCGCGGTAAAATTGATCTCCTTAATAAACAGAGTATAGACGGAGACAAATATCAGAAAACCGAACATCAGGTATGTAAGAATATCCTGAGTCCAGCCCGTTATCTGTATACCTCTGTAATTTATATATCCTACAATCAGGATAAATATAATCTGCCAGAAAAACCTGTCTGCCACGGGGTTTATCATAATTCCGGCGGAATCAAGAAGAACACTGGATAAAAGATAGCTCTCAGCCCCTACCATGCCCGCTCCGAGAATTACATAAAAGATTCCTATTGCAATAGCAGTCTTTTCATTGAAAGCGTTTTCCATGAAAAGCTTGATGCCTGCCGCAGACGGGTAAAGGGAGGTCAGTTCCGAAAAACACATTGCGGAAAGAAGGCATAATAATCCCGCAATTAAAATCGATATCCATGCAAGCTCACCTGCAACAATAATTGCTATCTGTAGGCCGGCAAGATAACAGGAGGTTGCCATTGCCATACCAGCAGCGGTTGAGATGACTGTTCGCAGCTTTAAAACTTTTTTTAACGTTGTGGCCATATCCGTCACATGCCGTTTTCATCCGGTTCCGCTTTTTTGGGATAAATTACAAGACGGTCACCTTGGCGGACTTTGAGGTTTTTGTCGAGCTTGTTCCAGATGGAAATTGAGAGAACGGGTATATCAAACATCTTGGCAATCGAATAAAGTGTGTCCCCTTTTTTCACAACATATACGTGTTTACCCTGATCGAGGAAAAAATTATTGATAAGCTTTTCATATCTGTCGGCAAAACCCTCCGAAGCTCCTTTAGGGATAAGGATTGAGTGGTTTCCCTTCAGAAGGAAGTATCCTCTTATTTCAGGATTAAGATCCTTGATTTCTTTGAAGGATGTTTTTGCCGCGTTTGCTATTAGTTTTACGGGAATATCCTTTGTGCATTCAAGAGTAATTCTGTCAAAGACTATCGGCGGGTAGTAGTCTTTATCGGTCAGTTTGAATCCATAGCGTACAGGATCCTGCATGATGTGCTTTATTGCAATAATCCTGAAAAGGTATCTCTGTGTTTCATTAGGGAGAAAAAGTTTGTAGAAATCCACTGTCTCCTGCTCATGCATTTCTGCAAGAAGACCTTCTTCTCCCATATTATATGCAGCCGCAGCAAGTGTCCACGAATCCAGCATGCCGTAAAGGTTTTTTAAATAGCTTAAAGCAGCCTGGGTCGAAGTGAAAAAATTACGCCGTTCATCTTTATTTCCGTTGACGGTAAGTCCGTAATTCTTTCCGGTTTCACAAATAAACTGCCAGTAACCGACAGCTCCTTTATTCGATACCGCGTTCGGTTTCAACGCGCTTTCCGCAATAATTATGTATTTCAGGTCGTCAGGCATACCGCTTTCTTTAAGCGACTGTTCGATATAAGGTAAATAGCGACGTGAGCGCTTGAGCCACAAAAAAGCCTGTGTGCGGTCCCCTGCGGAGATAAGCATTTCCCTTTCGAAGCGTTCTTTTACATCCTGGATTTCAAGAGGAACCCGTTCCCCGCAGAATGTAACCGGATCTGAAGGAATTACAATTAAATTCGGATTAAAGAAATTGGATTGTTCGGAT
>CAZOEH010000100.1:7868-9089 GCA_964578785.1 uncultured Desulfonema sp.
AAGAAAAAAAATGGTGAGAGGTAATAATACCTGCTTATAAATTATGCGCATATTCAAGATACTCTTTGTCAGAAAAATAATTATTTTCAAACCCCCGGACGCTTAATCCCTTCCTGTATTCTTACATGTTATCCGGATATCATAAGAGCTTCAGATTGTAAACTTCAGATGTAATGAGTGTCTCAGAGAATATCATCTCCATAATACCGCATTATATTCTATTGAAGACTTTAAATGGAACTTGATTGCTTTTATGTATATATCGGAGTAAATACCCGACACGACAGGCCGAAGCATATCTTTTTAGAACCGGGTATTGAATATTACATATAATAGTTCTTATACACCATAAATAATTAAATAATAAGAGGTATTAAGTGTCTGATCCATCACTGATTATCTTTGCATGGATCCCTTCGTGGATGGAAATTCATGATATTACGCTGTGGGGTGTTGCAGATCTTCGGGATTTTATCACACCCCGGGATGAAACAGGAGAAAGTTTTCCTTTCGCTATTTCATGGGCTGTTCGAATGAACCCTCAAATCATGGCCGGCATCCGGAAAGGACCTAACCAGGCATACGCCGACGAGTATGCCGGAGTGAACAACCGTATCAATGAACTATCAGTAGCATTAGCAGCCGAAATCAAACGCAGGGGGTTTCGTTCCAAACCGCTGGCGGCATCGGAGCGTAGCGATACGGTAAATATCAAAGGGGACTTTCCCCACAAAACTGCAGCAACAAGGGCAGGGTTAGGCTGGGTAGGTCGTAATTGTCAGCTTATCACGCGTCTGGTTGGACCATGGATTCGATTGGGAACCGTTTTCACCGACATTGAAATTCCTTGCGGGCCAACAATAGAAAGAAATTTCTGTGGTCGTTGCACGCGCTGTGTAGAGGCCTGCCCTGCAAAGGCATTGAAGGGAAATGCGTGGTACCCGGGAATACCTCGTGACGAACTTATGAATGTCCATGCCTGTGACAGGTGGAAAAAGGAGCACTATTTTCAATACCACAAGGGTCATAACTGCGGAATATGCTCGTCAGTCTGTCCGTATGGATTAAAAGTACTGAAAAAGAAGTCTGACCTAACCTTTAACGAAAAAAGGGTTACACCAAATACTGTAACCCTTTAATTTTATTGGTAGGCGCGATTGGATTTGAACCAACGACTTCTACCGTGTCAGGGTAGCGCTCTCCCCCTGAGCTACGCGCCTT
>CAZOEH010000101.1:0-9032 GCA_964578785.1 uncultured Desulfonema sp.
CTTCATCCGGGAGTCCGATGGCGATGATGGCTAAAACCCTGACGGGGAGGTCGATACCCAGGATGTTTCGCACGTAATCCTCGGAGGTCGATTCGGAGTTGTATCTCCGGTTTCTTACCTGGATCCAGCAACTTCCCAGTCCCAGGCTTTCAGCGGTCAGGTGCGTGATAATCGCGGCAATGGAGCAATCCTCTATCCATACATCGGATGCAGATTCATCGCCGCAGACCACCACAGCAAGAGAAGCGTCTTTCAGGAAAGCGGATCCGCTTTCCTTGCAGCGGGACAGTTGTGTGATAACTCCGGCATCCTGGACGAAGAAAAATTTCCACGGTCTATTTCCGCGTGACGATGGAGATCGCAATACCGCTTCTTTCAAATCATCTATTGTGGTCCGGGCAATCCGGTCCTTCTTGAATTTTCGGATACTTCTTCTTTTTCTCATCAATTCCAGCATACTGCTCCTTTCTCAAACAGTGTTATTGCAGGAAATACGCATCAACCCGGTTGAACCACAATATTACTTTACCTTCCCAATCGGAAAGGCCTGCCCGCTTATTGATATCGTGGGATACTGGGCTTTCTTGAATATCTTCTCGGCCAGGACAGGCACTTCATTGTCCACATAATCCGCAAGTTCTGTCGTTCTCACATAACCTGTATTTCCCTTGTCGGCTTTTCCTTTCAATCCTTCTGCCAGCACGTAAGTAAACAATCCATGACCCTGATAGCCTTCCAGCGCTTCCTGCATGGAAGTAGATGCCGAAAGAATAGTCGAGCCCACCGCCCGGCTCAGGATCTTCATCGCCGTGTCCTCGCTCATGCCTCTCGTCAGCATCGCCACCTGGATTGCCTCACCCAAAGCCCCCGCGTTGCAGGTGTCGATGATGATCAGCTTTTTTGTGGCAGGGATATTACCGATAAGTTCTTTGAATACCGACTGCCCTATAGCGTCGGTTTTGAGTCTCTCTGTACGCGTTGATCCTACATTCGAGGTGATGAGAAAATATTCTCCATCGTCAACAGTGCCGTGGCTTGCCACATATAAGACAAACAAATCATCGGGATTTAAAGACTGCATGGCTTTAAGTTCTTTTAAGATGTTTTCCCTTGTTGTCTCTTCTTTGGAGGTAAGCTGTTTCACTTCTGCTTTCTCAAAAAGAGGCGAAGCGCCCTTCTTAAGGGTGTCGGCAAATAGGGTTGCATCTGCTACGGCATAATTAAGTTGAAGCTTGGGATTTTTATACTCGTTGATGCCGATTACCAGAGCATAAAGAGAGGGTCTGCCGATTGATTTAAATGATGCTGTTATTTCATAAATTGCGTCTGTGCTCTGCATTGTGTTATCGGCATTAAAAGCGATTGCTCTTACGGAGTTCAGTCCACCGGAAAGTTTCAGTTTATATGTTTTTTGTATTTCGTTCTGATCGGCAGCGACAATTTTCACGCTTCTTGCGCTGTCCAGCATAACTGCAGAGCCATTGAGATAAAGCCTGATATCGCCAATTCCTCCACCGGCATCAGTAATTTTTAAGGTGACGTCGGCATCGCTTTTGCCGATACTTTTAGGCGTATCCACTATCGCTACTACCGGAGGCGGTTTTACATCCGCTACATTATTGAGTCCTTTCAAAGACCCGCCGGAAAGAGCAAGATTAACAAGGTCGGGGCGGTAAAAACTTTCCCGCAACTGCTCTGTGCTGTATTCTTTACCACCAACTTTCACCTGAAGATACTGGTCGCCTTTAGGAGATGAATTGTAATAACCGTTAGCTGTTGTAACAATCCATTCTCCATCTTCAAAATCTATCATGGAAGCTATTTCGTCACCTGAAGATACATCCCATGTTCTTGTAGAGGCATCTCCTGCGGATATCACATACTTGCCATTTGGAAAAAATTTAGCCGAAGTCCCGGCATTCTTGCCGGTATGACCGCTAAGTGATTTCCATTCTGAGCCCGATGCTATACTCCATATTTTTATTTTGCTGTCGTAGTCTGCGGACAGGGCATATTTGCCATCCGGCGAAAAAGCTACGGAGTGTATTCCTCCAAGATTTGAGTGACCAGCGAAACTCTTTATTTGTGTTAAGTTCCTGGCATTCCACAATCTGACGCTGTCATCTGATCCACCGGATAAGGCATATTCACCATCTGCCGAAAATGAAACAGCATTTACGCGAGGATCAAGAAAGCTTTTGCTTCCTGCCACTGTTCTTACAGGCTTCCCCAACGATGTATCCCATAAATCAATTTTGCCGTCGCTGCTGCCGGATAAGACATGTTTGCCATTTGGAGAATAGGCAACCGACCAAATATTATTTTTTAACTTAAAATCCAGTATTTCTCCTCCTGTTGCTACCTCAAATATTTTCATGGTTGGAAGTTTAGGTTTAGAAAACAAAGCCAGGTCCGAAGGAGGTCCTCCGCATAAAAGATATTTGCCATCAGGCGAAAAAGCTATCGAGACAGCTCTGTCATCACTAAATGTCAGTATCGGTTGTCTTGTAGCTAAATCCCAAAGTTTTGCTCCCTGGCCGCCGGAAGCGAAATATTTTCCATCAGGCGAAAAAGCGACCGCTATTGTATCACCCATAAAAGCCTTGGGATGAGCGAATGTCTGTATTTTTTTCCCATGCAGAATGTCCCAGAGGATAAAAGAATCATAGCCTCCCGCCAGAGCATATCGTCCATCCCGCGAGATATCTACTCTACCCACAACGGGAGCATTTTGTTTAATTTCCCGGGACATGTCGCCTTTTCCGGTAAGGATCGGCGTTGCCGCGCAGGAAGTAAGAAAAAATACAAAGCACAATGATAATATTGTTCGATAAGCAATCATATAACATCCTCTATTCGAACCGTGTAGCCCGGTTTCTTCCGATACGTCAGTATGACGTTTGTTTTCTCTATTCATCGAAGTTGAAGTCTGAAACCCTTGAAGTCAAAACTTCATCTTATAATCAGGTCTCTTTAAGCGGCTTGTCACCTTTTAATACATCATGCAAGACTTTTCCCAGTGCATAGGAATCAAAAGGTTTGGGCATCATGTTTTTGAATCCATATTCAAAATAATTTGACATGATCTCACCCTCGGAATAACCGCTGAAAACAATGGCTTTGACTTCGGGATCCACTTCAAGAAGTATCTTTATGACCTCCTTTCCTCCAATACCGCCGGGAATGGTAAGGTCAAGGAAGACGGCATCATATGGTTTATCCGATTCCATTGCTTTTTTGTACATCTTAACAGCCTCAGCGCCGTTATTAGCGAATGCCGATTCATAACCCAGCATATCGAGCATCTCTTCCGCCATCTCCTTCAGCAGCTTATCATCATCCATCATCAGAATCCTGCCGCGGCCGGTCAGAAGCACTGCTTCTTCTTTTGCCGGAATATCTTTGTCGGAAGCAGGCAGATAAATATTAAAAGTTGTCCCTCCTCCCGGAGGAGAGTTCACGGAGATATGCCCGTTGTGTTTATGGATGATGGAATAGGCCGTGGCAAGTCCCAGGCCGCTTCCGGCCTGCTTTGTCGTAAAATAAGGATCAAATATCTTTGAAAAATACTTATCGGCTATGCCCACTCCCTGATCTTTAACTGATATGCGGATGTATCGCCCGGGTTTGACCGGTATTTCATTCATAATTTCAGGCGCCATATTCTCTGCCGTAATCCGGATTGTTCCGCCTTCCGGCATCGCCTGATTCGCGTTTATTACAATATTGCTGATTACCTGGCTTATCTGCCCCAGGTCGGCATCAACAGGCCAGAGGTTTTCCGCTATTGAAAATTCGCATTCCGAATTTGAGCCTCTCAGAACGAAGACGGAGGATTCCTTGATGAGATTTGAAATCGAAGCGGTTTCCTTAACCGGAACTCCGCCTTTTGAAAAGGTCAGCAACTGTCTGGTAAGTCCCTGCGCCATCATAGTGGCGGTTTCCGCCGCGCTCAACAGATCGAATACCTTTCGCCCGGGCTTCACCTGAATCTTTGCCATGGAAATATTTCCTAAGATCGAAGTCAGGATGTTGTTGAAATCATGGGCTATACCTCCAGCAAGCAGCCCCACCGATTCCAGTTTGTCGGCTTTTAAAAGCTCCTCTTCCATCCTTTTACGTTCAGTTATGTCCATAAAGACCGTGGCGAATTGCCCCCGTTCGTGAGGTATTACGGAAATAATAAAATGTTTGCCCAGCGGCTCGAAATATGTTTCAAACAGCAACGGCGCATCGCCATTCACTACACGCGTATATTCTTCAAGGTAAGGCGGTGTATCCATGCCATACAGTTCATCGGCCAGAGATCCGCATGCCCGTTCGGAGGAAATACCGGTTTGTATCTCGTATGCGCGGTTGACTTTGAGGATGCGATAATTTTTCGCATTACCCTCATCATCGCGGATTAACTCATGCAGCACTATACCTTCGGCCATGTTTTCAAAGAGCATTCTAAACTGTTGTTCACTCTTCCGCAGCGCAAGTTCCGCATTCTTACGTTCGGTCGTGACTTCGGTGTATGTAATCATGCCGCCGATTTCACCGTCGGATTTATACCATGGCCGGCACTCCCATCGGTTGTATGTAATGGAACCATCGGGCCGTTCAAAATAGTCGTCATCGTTTCGTTCGATTGCGCCGGCCAGGCAACGCACATGCATATCCTTCCACCTCTGAGACATTTCCGGAAACACATCGTAGTGGCGCCTGCCTGTTATATCCGCTTCCTTGATATTATAGTCCCGGAGATAGCGGTCGCTGACAGCTATGTACCGGAGATTCCGGTCGTAAACGGCAATGGCATTCGGATCATGTTTGATTATATAGCGCATCATCTCTTCATTTTCCCTGAGATGTTCTTCCATCTTTTTGCGCCCGGTGATGTCGCGCCAAATGCAGTGGTAGACCGGTTTGCCGGTAATTTCCGTGATCTGCGCGGTTACATGGACATTTCTGATCTCACCCTGCCGGGTGCGCTGCCGCGTTTCAAAATCAATCCGTCCTTTTTGTTTAACCTGCTCAATGCGCGACCGGGTTTCTTCCGGTGTCTCATCGACTTCCAGATCGAAGATGCTCAGGCCGGAAAATTCCTCACGTGAATATCCGAGCTGCCGGTGGGCGGTTTCGTTGAATTCTATCGGCCGCGCCGTAGCCGGGTCTATAATCAGTATGCCGTCCGGCGAATATTCGAACAACAGGCGATAGCGCGTTTCGCTGTCCCTCAACGCCTCCTCCGCCTGCTTGCTGTCGGTTATGTCGCTGACCATGGAAAGATAATACCGCAACACGCCATGCTCATCGTAGATGCCTGATACAATCAGGGTCCCCCACAGAACCTTGCCGCTCTTGCTGATATATCGTTTCACGGTCTGGTAGAAGGGCATCTCTCCCCGTCCTACTTTCTTTACATTCTCAATGTCCTGCTCGATATAATCCGGGTGCGTTATATCGGCGAATGTAATGGTGCGAATCTCTTCTTCCGGGTATCCCATCATGCGGCAAAATGCGGGGTTAGCCTTGACGAATGCGAATGACGGCGAGGTCATGACTATACCCAGATGCGCCTCATCGAAGATTTTCCTGAACTGCTCCTCGCTCTCTTGCAGCGAAAGCTCATTCTTTTTCCTTTCAGTTATATCCAGCACCTGGGACAGAATGGAGATCAACTCTCCGTGAGCGTTATAAATACCAGAGTTAAACCATTCGCAGGAAATGACGGAACCGTCTTTCCGGTAGTTCCGGTTGACATTAACCGAGCAGGACCGCTCGCCATTAAGAAGGCCTGCGGACTCCCGCCGAACCAACTCTTCATCCTCCTCATATACCCACCGCATTTCGGAAATGGATCTCCCTTTGACCTCTTCCAGAGTCCAGCCGAAGATTCTCTCGGCTTCTTTTGACCAGCGGATTATACGGAATTGCGGGTCGAACTCGATAACCGCCATGGGGGAATTGTTTATGTGCGCAGAGAGATGCTGCAAATCGTTCGATAGACGCTCATCAACATTCTTGAGATCAGATTCCGACTGTTCCAGTTCCCGGATTCTCTGCTTCAACAAGATATTCTCTTCTAGCAGTTCCCGATTTTTACCGGACGGATCTTGCATCTGATGCCTCCATAAGAATTTTGACGGGTATGATGAAATGTGAATTCAGAAGACCATATTACCCCTGATTTGTCAATGAATTTTAGTCGGAAAATTAATAGGTTATCCAAAGCCCGGTGCGGGAAACAGCCGTGGGAAAGTTATCAACTCCCGGCACTGTTTTCCGGAGAAGAGGATGTAACATCCAGAGGGAACCGGTATCCGGCCTTCTCATAGATATCCCGTATCAGGATCAAGTCCCTGATTTTGTCTTTACCGGGAATAATTTCTCCCAGCCATCGGGCGGTTTTATTTTCATTATCCAGATACCAGCAGATGATGGAAACATTGGCGGCCCTGGCAATATGCCAGAATCCGGTTTTGATGGTCGGCACCTTTTTGCGTGTTCCCTCGGGTACGATGGCCAGTAGAAACTCGTTTCTCGTTTTAAAAATCTCCACCATCTGTTCCACAACGCCCTGGGACGCGCCGCGATTGATCGGGATGCCGCCGATGGCTTTAAGAAAAAAAGATACTGGCCAGAAGAACCATTCCTTTTTTATCATGATATGGCCGGTTCGCCCGATAATCCAGAAGCCCGTGAAAGCCCTGACAGTATCCATGTTGGACGTATGGGGGAAACCGATAATCACGTGTTTGCCGGAAAAATAGGACGGGAGAGGCTCAAGACGCCAGCCCATTAAAAAATAGAGGAAACGTCCGGCAAGGCTTTTAATTTGTTTCACTTGAGATTCCTTCTATGAACATGCGGATGTAAAAAACCATATTACTTCCGGTTTGTCAATTAATTACAGCGGGAATATGGCGGGTTACCGGGCCGGAACCGGCACTATCGGATGAAAAGCGAAGGATACTTATACTCCTTCGCTTTTTTTATGATTGCAGATTCTTATCTGTTCCGGCCGTATTTATCATGGCTGGTCACCCATTCCCCGGTTATAACTGGCCACCAGAGAGCCTTCCGACGTGGCGAGAGGGATAAAAAACTCGCCCTTTGCATGTTCGCCGTTCATGAGAAGAGGTCCTGCAAAGCCTATCGGGATCTGGGCCACCCCTGAAAAATGTTCGATATTTCCTGGCAGTATGGCCGGATCAAAGGAATACTGCCGCAAATGACGGGTTTTAACCCCGGTGAGATTTTCAACAAAGGCCAGTCTCTTTTCAGCCATTTCACGGCTGTAGTCTGCGGGTCCCGGATCACGTGGGATGCTCTCTCTCATTCTTCTTCCTCCTGATCTTTCAGCCTGCAACTCTTAAGAATTATTTTACGCTGCCCGGTTGAGATTACCGGCTGGAAGACCTAATAAAAAAAGGCAGGAGCATTCCTGACCCTGCCTTCTGTTTTGAAGATTTATTCAACTTTATTTTCTGAATTTTCCAGGGAAGGTAATAATTACCCCTTCACTCTTTTTATTGTCTGATTTGCCAGAAGATTCTGAAGCTGCTGCAATAAGGCCTGTTCCTCTTTGGTAATAACACTATCTTCACCTGCCAGCGTCAGTATAGCTTCATGCTCTGAAGTTGTAAGCTCGCAATCAAATATGGCTTTTTTTATCATTTTCGTTAATTTGCTTTCTCCTGCAGTTCTACATGACTCCATTTTTCCTCCTTAAATTATCTGACAGCGTTTTGTATTTTTACATTAACTCGTATATAAAACAATTAATTTTTACAATAAAAAGAAAAGGTTGTCAATAAAACTTCAGGACAAAAAAAGACAGGATGTCCGTATTTATCCTGCTTCTTATTCAAATAATGCCGATAAGCTATTATTTTTTACTGCGGGAGTATATGAAGAAGAATTATGTGAGTCAAGAGGATTTTGACCGCAAAACATGTGTACGGTATCGGTGATGATGGATGTATTTGTATAAGGAATATCCGGAATCGCGGCAGATGTTATAATTACAAATTGAAATAAAGCATTTTCACCGGCGGTCTTCAATCATACCTGATCGCTTTTTCCGCGTTATGCTCCCTGTTATCAATATAGTTATACCTGTGCCGGTATTCTTCGGTAAGTTCGGGGTTCGCTTTGCGCGCGGGCGCCTGCATGTCGAACGGATATCCATCCAGTCCGGGTTCGATCATGGACAGATCCAGACCGAACCTCTTCAGAATGGTCGGGGCGATATCCTCGCGGGTTCCCTCGCCCCGTACAACCGCCGGGTCATTGGTGCCGGCGAAGACGAAAGGAGCATAAAGGTGGCTTTTTTTATTTTTGTCGAAGCCGTGATCGGCGACGACATATACCAGGGTTTTCTCATAGAGCCCCAGCGCCTTCAGCTTGTCGATGACCCGGCCTGAATATTTGTCGTCCAACCGGATGCCGTTGGCATATTTCTCCGAGTTCTCGCCGAACCGGTGCCCGCGGTGATCGGGCTGGGCAAAGTGGATGAAAAAGAAGAAGCGGCGGCTCCTGCGCTTTTCCAGTTCCGCGACGGCCCGCTCGGCCACTTTTTTGTTCTCGCCCAGACCATTGACCCACAGATCAAGATGCCTGCAAGCGTAATACCACGGCTTGCCGGGGATCTCTACGATCTGCCGGCCATCTTCTCCGACTATCCGGCCGCCCTCCCGGTAGACCGCGGGGCCAGGCTCTGTCCCGGTGTTGGGATAAGTTTTTTTCATCTCCTTCAAACGTTTCGAGACGAATGTCGTCCACTCATCGAATGTCCCGCGATATGGAGGGTCATGATCGACATGGAACTTCTTGCCGATGATCGCCACAGTGTCGATACTGTCCGGGCCGAAGAATTTCTCCAGCCGCTCGAACACCGTGTATCCTTCCGGGATCGGCTCGTAACGGCCGTTATTATAAACTCCGGTTTTTTCCGGCACGTAGCCGGTAAGCAGTTGCGTCCAGCCGGCCTTGGTATCAGTGGCGCCGGAGACGACATCTATATCAAGCAGACGGCCTTCCCT
>CAZOEH010000102.1:0-6683 GCA_964578785.1 uncultured Desulfonema sp.
GATTCGGAAGTCTTTACCCATATTCTTCACTACTGCCAGACAAGGCTCAATCTGGGTCTTGAGGCATACAAACATCTCATAACTCCGCTGAAGGATGAGGATATTGAAAAGCATCATGACGCGGCATTTCTGAAGCATTTAAAGCATTCGTGCAGAAAACTGATAATTGACGGCCCTAACTGCGTGATAGGATGCCTGCCCGATCATACGCTTTTCATGGTTCAGGACAGGAAGAAATTAAGACCGGGTGTTGTCGGGGGAAAACCCGGAATGTTCGCTTTCTCTTCCGAAATCTGCGGCCTTGATGCCGCCATTCCGGACAGGGACAAGAGCAAAGACTTTCAGCCGATGTACCTTGATACCGCAATTGCGGGGCCTGACCGCCAGGAGGTTAAAATATGTTGTCAGATGGATATATTACCCCTTCCACATTGAGCATAAAGGATCTGCCCTGGCAGATTGTGTGGGATAAGGATAAATGCACCCTGTGCGGCCGGTGCACGGCGGTCTGTCCGGTGAATGCCATTGAGCTTGGAGTCTTCAGAAAGAGAATTCTTCAGACCTCTCTCGATGCCGGGGCTAAACAGACAAACGTCAATACCGTATACCACGGAATACGGCAGAAGACGGACCCCGCCTTTGCTTGTGTCGGGTGCGCCATGTGCAGCATGGTCTGTCCCAATGATGCCGTTCTTCCGGTTAAAACCGATGAAACAGACAAGCTCAAATTTCATATCAATCAGGGCGGCCTGCCCAGAAACAGGGGAGGCCGGCGCAATGTGCCGGGTGGTATTCTCGACCAGATAAAATTCATCAGGATTTCGATGCTGACGGACCCCGCTCTTGATGCGGGGCGGCACGAGTTTGAGTTGAGAACTCTTCTCGGCAGGATACTTCCGCCCGAGAAGAACCTTTCATTTTATTATGAGAACGGATGGATACCGCCGGTAAGGGATATCTATCCCCTTATTATCGGAGGAATGTCGTTCGGCGCTTTATCTCCCAACATGTGGGAAGGCCTTCAGATGGGGGTGGCATATCTTAATGAGGAGCTTTCAATGCCTGTGCGGATATGCACGGGAGAAGGAGGATGCCCGCCTAGGCTTCTCCGAAGCCGGTTTCTTAAATACGTGATTCTTCAGATCGCAAGCGGGTACTTCGGATGGGACGAAATCATCCATGCAATTCCGCATATGAAAGAGGATCCGTGCGCAATC
Source organism: uncultured Desulfonema sp. (assembly GCA_964578785.1). Lineage (GTDB taxonomy): Bacteria > Desulfobacterota > Desulfobacteria > Desulfobacterales > RPRI01 > RPRI01. The sequence continues at coordinate 1,218 of CAZOEH010000102.1, forward strand.
GAGATCAAATACGGCCAGGGAGCAAAGCCCGGAGACGGCGGTCTTCTCATGTGGCACAAGGTCAACAAGCTTATCGCGGCGATACGGGGCGTGCCTCCCGGAGTCAGTCTTCCGAGCCCGCCGACGCATCAAACCAAGTATTCGATAGAGGAAGCGATAGCCAAGATGATACAGTCGATGTGCATGGCATGGGGTTTCAGGGTTCCAGTTTATCCCAAGATCTCCGGAACATCAACGGCGCTTGCGGTTCTGAACAACCTGACCCGCAATCCGTATGCGGGCGGACTTGCAATCGACGGTGAAGACGGCGGGACAGGCGCTGCATACAATGTTTCCATGAATCATATGGGGCATCCGATCGCAAGCAATGTTCGCGACTGTTATCTGACCCTGGCCAAGATAGGGGTGCAGAACGAAATTCCGCTTTTTGCCGCAGGCGGCATAGGCAAAAACGGAAACCTTGCCGCGAATGCGGCGGCTCTTATCATGCTGGGGGCCGGTGGAGTTCAGGTGGGAAAATATATCATGCAGGCTGCCGCCGGATGCGTCGGTTCGGAATCGGACCGGTGCAATATATGCAACATAGGGCGCTGCCCGAAAGGTATAACTTCCCAGGATCCGCGCCTTTACAGGCGTCTTGATATTGAGGATGTGGCGCAGAGGGTTGTGGATGTCTTTTTGAGCTTTGATACCGAGCTGAAAAAGATAGTTGCTCCTTTGGGTCGGTCGACATCGCTTCCTATCGGGATGTCGGACGCACTTGGCATAAGCGATTTCAATGCCGCAGAAAGGCTGAGCATCAAGTATGTGGTGTGAAGACAGCAAGTGGTAAAGGCTAATGTGCTCATAAAAAGTCTAAATATGTTCACTTAATGAGCTTTTTGGGGATTTTTAAATCACCTCGCTAAATCACAAGAACTCGGGCTAACGCCCTCAAACAGCTTGTGATTTTTAACGCTCAATGATTTAATAATCTGTTTCCCAAAAATCTCAAATCCGTTCACATATGACTTTTTACGAGAGCATCACGATTCAAACACACGAAGAGAGAAAGAGCAGGCTGAAGCCGTAAATAATAGATGAGTTTTTTAAAAGAGGTTTCATGAGTACTAAGGATTACAGGATAATATCAGGGAAAAAGGACGGAAAGCGGGTCGATTCGCGCATTCTGGAAGAGATGATCCAGGAAGCGGTTGCCGGCGGATGCAGACACCTGGAGGTTGAGGCATTCGGCCAGCACGGAATAGGCGGACGGCTCTGGAAAGCGGACAACAAGCCCCTGCATGTAAAGATTACGGGCAGGCCCGGTCAGCGTGTCGGATCGATGGGTTTTAACAATACCTTTATAGAAGTAAACGGTCCGGCTTCCGATGATGTCGGATGGCTGAATGCCGGAGCGCATATAGTCGTTCACGGGAATGCCGGAAACGGCGTCGCCAACGCGATGGCCCAGGGTAAAGTCTCTGTTGCCGGAAATATCGGCGCCCGCGGCATGACTATGACAAAGCATAACCCGCGTTTTGAACCTCCCGAGCTCTGGGTTCTCGGCTCAGCGGGGGATTATTTCGGAGAATTCATGGCGGGGGGCGTTTCGGTGATATGCGGGGTCAATCCTCAAACATCCGGAAACGTTCTCGGTTACCGTCCCTTTGTCGGCATGGTTGGAGGAAAGGTGTTTTTCCGCGGACCTCACGCGGGATTCAGCATGACTGACGCAAAGCTTGTCCCGATAGAAGATGATGACTGGAAATGGCTTGTAAAAAACACTGAAGAATTCCTCAGGGAGATAGATCATTCAGAAATTTATGCTTCTTTATGCAACCGGGAAGAGTGGCAGCTCATCGTAGCCCGTACTCCGAAAGAAAAGGCGCTGCTTCCAAAACGCTCAATAGAGTCTTTCAGGGCAGATGTGTGGGACAAAGAGCTTGGAGAAGGGGGGCTTATAGGAGATCTGACGGATATTGACAGAAGCCCGGTTCCCGTCATTACAACAGGCCTTCTGCGCCGCTTTGTTCCTGTCTGGGAAAATAAAAAGTATCTCGCGCCGTGTGAATCCGGTTGTCCGACCGGCATTCCGGTGCGGGAGCGATGGAGCCTGATACGGGCCGGAAAAATAGACGAGGCGGTCGACCTCTCGCTGTCATATACCCCTTTTCCGGCCGCGGTTTGCGGATATCTCTGTCCCAATCTCTGCATGCAGTCATGCAGCAGGGAATCGGCATTGATGACGCCTGTTGATGTCAGAAGGCTCGGGCGTGCCAGCATTGATGCCGGAATCCCGGAGCTTCCCCCGGAAAGCGGAAAAAAAATAGCCGTGATAGGAGGAGGCCCGGCAGGCCTCTCGGTTGCCTGGCAGCTAAGGCTGAATGGCCATAAGGCCACGGTTTATGATATGGCAAAAACTCTGGGCGGCAAGATATCATCTGTTGTTCCGGCAAGCCGTATCCCGGAAGAGGTCATAACAAAAGAACTCGAAAGGGTTCAAACGGTCATACCGCACATTAACCTTCAGCAGCGCCTTACCAAAGATGACATGGAACTGCTCAGGGCGGATTTTGATATCATAGTAATTGCTGTCGGAGCAAGGAGGCCGAGAAATCTTAATGTTCCGGGGAGTGAAACCGCTATCCCCGCTCTTGATTTTCTCACACAGGCAAAAGATGGAAAGATTAAGACGGGAAGGCGTGTCGTTATAATAGGCGCAGGAAATGTCGGATGCGATGTTGCGACAGAGGCCCACAGGCTGGGCGCGAAGGAAATTACGCTCATAGATGTTCAGGAGCCGGCTTCATTCGGTGCGGAAAGAAAAGCGGCGGAAGCCATCGGCGCAAAATTCAGATGGCCCTGCTTTACTAAAGAGATAACGAAAAAGGGAGTTAAGCTTGCCTCCGGAGAAACCATTCCCGCGGACACTGTAATCGTATCCATAGGAGATGTTCCTGATCTTGATTTTCTGCCGGAAAGCGTTTCCACGGATCGCGGATTTATAGTCGTAAACGAATATTTCAGAACTTCAGATGCGGAAATATTTGCCATCGGCGATGCGGTTAAGCCCGGTCTTATAACGGATGCGATAGGCGCCGGCAGAAAAGCAGCCGGAGCCATAATCGACATTATGAAAGGGGAAGAAACCGCCGGTTTCTCCAAGACCGTAATAGATAAAAAGCGGATCAAGCTTGAATATTTCGATCCGAGGATAACCGGTTTTGACGGCCTCGAACAGTGCGGCTCGGAATGCTCCTCCTGCGGAACCTGCCGTGACTGCGGTATTTGTGTTGCAATATGCCCCCAGGCCGCGATATCGCGGAGGGCAAAAGGCGAAAATGATTTTGAAATGGCTGTGGATGAGACAAGGTGTATCGGCTGCGGATTCTGCGCCGGAGCATGCCCCTGCGGAGTGTGGAATATGGTGGAGAATGAATCGATCGAATAGAATCGGCTTCGTCAAAAGTCCGCCTGCGGTGTTGTGCTTCATTCTTCGTTATTGCGGCGTACAAATTAGGTACGCCTCATTCCTCAGAATTTGCACGCCTTGCATCCGGAGCTTTTTACTTTGCCTATCGAATAGGATTGATTTAATGAATAGATGTGATAGTGGGAGAGTGAAAATTTTCAGTGATCCTTGAACCCTTGAACCCCGGACCTCTTTTATAATATGAAAACAAATGAGATGAAAGCGCTGCTTGCCCTTGAAGACGGAAGAACATTTGCCTGCAGAAGTTTTACCGGCCCGGGAGAGGCATGGGGTGAGGTAGTGTTCAATACAAGCATGACCGGATACCAGGAAGTCATCACAGATCCTTCCTACAGCGGCCAGATGGTTGTGATGACCTATCCGCTGATCGGCAACTACGGCGTTAATCATGAAGATATCGAATCGGCTAAAATCCAGGTCTCGGCATTTCTGATCAGGGAATATCAGGAATATCCGAGTAACTTCAGATCAAAAGGAACCCTGAGGGATTACCTTCAAAAAGAGGGGATCCTGGGTATCGAAGGCTTTGATACGCGCGCACTTACAAGGCATATCAGGGATAAGGGCGCCATGCGGGCCTTTATCTCTACATACGATTTGAATCCTTCTTCTCTTTCGGTGAAAGCGAAAAAATTGCCGAGCATGGTCGGACTCGATCTTGCCGGAAGCGTTTCAACAGATAAGCCTTATGCCTGGTTGGAAGGGAAAATTTATCCGTGCGGCATGAAAACGGAAAAATTAAACGGTTCCGTCTGGAGAGAAAATAAAAAGAGGTTCCGTGTAGTAGCCTTTGATTATGGAATAAAGTACAATATTTTAAGGTGCCTTGAAAACGTAGACTGCGAAATTATAATAGTACCGGCTTCAACAGGCGCGGCTGTCGTAAAAAAGATGGCGCCTGACGGGATTTTTCTCTCAAACGGCCCAGGAGATCCGGAGCCTGTCACCTATGCAGTTGAAACTATCCGCGCGCTTCTGGAATACAGACCGGTATTCGGCATCTGCCTGGGACATCAGATTCTCGGACTTGCGCTTGGGGGGAAAACTTATAAACTGAAATTCGGGCACAGGGGGTCAAATCAGCCCGTTAAGAATCTTCTGACGGGTAAAGTCGAAATAACCTCCCAGAACCACGGATTTGTCGTCGATATTGAAAGCCTGAGCCAGGAAGATATAGAGACGACTCATATCAATCTTAATGATAACACGCTTGAGGGCTTCAGGCACCGCAAACTTCCACTTTTTGCGGTTCAGTATCATCCTGAAGCATCCCCTGGACCCCATGATTCGCGTTATCTTTTCAACGAATTTGCGAGACTGATGGAAAATGCCCAAACGCACAGACATAAATAAAATACTTATTATCGGGGCAGGGCCTATTATAATCAGCCAGGCATGTGAATTCGACTATTCCGGAACCCAGGCATGCAAGGCTTTGAAGGAAGAGGGCTATCAGGTAGTTCTGATAAACAGCAATCCCGCCACGATAATGACCGATCCAGACATGGCTCACAGGACATACATCGAGCCGGTTACTCCTGAAATGGTTGCCATGATAATTGAAAAGGAGCGCCCGGATGCGCTTCTGCCGACGCTTGGCGGCCAGACAGGCCTGAACACGGCGATTGAAGTGGCCGGAATGGGCGTGCTTGAAAAATTCGGCGTTGAGATGATAGGCGCCTCGGTTGAATCGATAAAAAAAGCCGAAGACAGGGACCTTTTCCGCAAGGCAATGAATAAAATAGGGTTAAGAATTCCGGAAAGCGGTATTGCCGTGAATATGGATGAGGTACGGGAGACGGTAAGAAGGATCGGCTTTCCGGTTATAGTAAGACCGAGCTTCACCCTCGGAGGGACAGGCGGAGGGGTCGCTTATAATTTTGAGGATCTGGAAATAATCGCCAAGGCCGGTCTTGACGCAAGCCTTATCGGGCAGATAATGCTTGAAGAATCGGTTCTCGGATGGAAAGAGTATGAGCTAGAAGTGATGA
>CAZOEH010000102.1:6693-8998 GCA_964578785.1 uncultured Desulfonema sp.
ATTGAAAACATGGATCCGATGGGAATTCACACCGGCGACAGCATTACGGTAGCTCCTGCCCAGACGTTGACGGATAAGGAATACCAGAAGATGAGAAACGCCTCCATTGCCATCATGAGAGAAATCGGCGTCGACACCGGAGGGTCCAATGTACAGTTCGCAGTGAATCCGAAAAACGGAGATATGATTGTCGTTGAAATGAACCCCAGGGTTTCACGCAGCTCCGCTCTTGCGTCCAAGGCGACGGGATTCCCGATTGCAAAGATTGCGGCAAAGCTTGCCGTAGGCTACACTCTGGATGAAATTCCTAACGACATAACGGGAGAAACCCTCGCCTCATTTGAACCTGCCCTTGATTACTGCGTTGTCAAGATTCCGAGGTTCACCTTTGAAAAATTTCCCGAAACAAAAGATTATCTGACAACGGCAATGAAATCGGTCGGCGAAACCATGGCTATCGGAAGAAATTTCAGGGAGGCGTTCCAGAAGGGACTGAGATCCCTTGAGACAGGGCGCTTCGGGTTCGGCGCAGACGGCAGGGATCCGGCCTCTCAGGATGGGGAAGGGTTATCGGAAACTGAAATCGCCCAGAAGCTCTCCATTCCCAATTCGCAGAGAATGTTTTATCTGCGCCATGCCCTGTTGCATGGAATGTCCCTGCAATCCATATATGAACTGACGGCGATTGACCCGTGGTTTCTGCATCAGATCAGACAGATAACAGAACTCGAGGGAGAGATTGCAAAGGCAGGGAAAAACATTTCCGATGAACTTTTATATAAGGCTAAATCTTCCGGGTTTTCGGATATTCAAATTGCGCATCTTACAGGATCAACTGAAGAGAATATAAAGCATGTCAGGGAGAAATCAGGCATCAAGCCTGTTTACAAGCTTGTCGACACCTGCGCCGCCGAATTCAGGGCGGCGACACCTTATTACTATTCCACTTACGAGGAGGAGAACGAAGCGAGGGTTTCGGATAAGAAAAAGGTCATGATTTTAGGCGGCGGCCCGAACAGGATAGGCCAGGGAATTGAATTTGATTACTGCTGCGTGCAGGCTTCATTCGGCATACGGGAAGAGGGGATTGAGAGCATCATGGTCAACAGCAACCCTGAAACGGTCAGCACCGACTATGATACTTCGGATAAACTCTATTTCGAACCTCTTACAAAAGAAGATGTTTTAAATATCGTGGAGACTGAAAAGCCGTTCGGCGTTATCGTCCAGTTCGGGGGGCAGACCCCTCTTAATCTTTCAACACCTCTCTTTCAGGCCGGTGTCCCGATCCTCGGCACCCAGCCGGAGAGCATAGACAGGGCGGAAGACAGGGAGCTTTTCCAGGCCATGTTGAAAAAGCTGAGTCTTGTTCAGCCTGAAAACGGGACAGCGGTAAATGTAAAAGAAGCGGCGGCGATAGCCGGAGCCATAGGGTATCCCGTGATTGTGCGGCCGTCGTATGTTCTCGGCGGAAGGGCGATGAAAATAGTTTATAACAGGAAGGATCTTGAAAACTTCACAAGGCTGGCAATCGAAGCGTCACCCGAGCACCCAGTGCTGATCGATAAATTCCTCGAAGAGGCAATTGAAGTTGATGTTGATGCCATATCAGACGGGAGGAAAACGATCATATGCGGAATAATGGAGCATATAGAGGCTGCCGGAGTCCATTCGGGCGATTCGGCATGCGTTCTTCCTCCGTACAGTATAAGTCCTGCAATAATTGATGAAATTACTTCTGCCACAAAGGCGATGGCTTCCGAGTTGAAAGTTGTGGGGCTGATGAACGTGCAATATGCCATAAAGGGTGAAAAACTCTTCGTGCTTGAAGTAAATCCCAGAGCATCGAGAACAATCCCGTTTGTCAGCAAGGCAACCGGAATTCCGTTTGCAAAGCTTGCCACGAAGGTAATGCTGGGGCGCACTCTTTCCGAGGTCGGCCTTATAACCGAAAAGGTTCCAACCCATGTTTCAATAAAAGAGGTTGTTCTCCCGTTTAACAGATTTCCGGATGTTGATACACTCCTTGGTCCTGAAATGAAGTCAACGGGAGAAGTTATGGGAATAGACTCCTCTTTCGGCCTCGCATTTGCAAAGGCGCAGCTTGGAGCAGGTCAGAAGATGCCGATCTCCGGAAATGTTTTTATAAGTGTTATGGATTCCGATAAGAGAGCGGTTATTCCTGTTGCTGCAAAATTTCATGATATCGGATTTAAAATCACGGCTACAAAGGGGACCTCTGTTTTTCTTACGGAACACGGGATTTCCAATGAAATGATAAACAAGGTTTCGATGGGACGCCCCC
>CAZOEH010000103.1:0-8969 GCA_964578785.1 uncultured Desulfonema sp.
ATCGACATGCAGTGGTATCTCTTTTCCGGCGTTTTTCTTCTCGGCGCCGGTTATGTCTTTCTGAAGAATATCCATGTGCGCATCGATTTTGTTTCCAGCCGTCTCACCCCGAGGGCGCGGTCATGGATCGACATCATCGGCATCGTTGTTTTTCTGATGCCTTTCTGCTGGATTCTGATAGGGATGTCCTGGCCGTTATTTTACAAAGCCTGGCAAAGCGGAGAGATGTCGCAAAACGCCGGAGGACTCATCCGGTGGCCGGCTTACCTTTTGCTGCCGGCCGGCATGACCCTGCTGCTGCTTCAAAGCATTTCCGAGCTGATCAAGCGATTTGCATTCCTGCGCGGTCTGATACCCGATCCGCTCGCCCACGTTCAGGAGGAAAAAACACCTTCCGGGGAAAATGAATCCGGTAAATCAGCTCTGGAGGCCAGTTAAATGGAATTCATCTCGCATAACTTCGTTCCCATGCTGTTTGCAGGCCTGCTTTTGTTTCTGCTTTCAGGATTTCCGGTAGCCTTCAGCCTGGTGGCCACGGGACTTACTTTCGGGCTGATAGGCATGGAAGCCGGCCTGTTCCCTCAAACCCTGTTCCAGGCGCTTCCGCTCAGGATATTCGGCATCATGCAGAACGAAACTCTGCTTGCCGTTCCTTTCTTCACCTTCATGGGCATCGTTCTCGAGCGAAGCGGCATGGCAGAGGATTTGCTGGAAACGATCGGACAGGTGTTCGGTCCACTGCGCGGCGGCCTCGCGCTGGCTACGATCTTTGTCGGCGCTCTGCTCGCCGCAACCACGGGTGTGATAGCGGCGGCGGTGATCTCCATGGGCCTCATTTCTCTGCCCATAATGCTTCGCTACGGCTACAACAGAAGTATCGCAACAGGAGTTATAACCGCCTCCGGCACGCTGGCTCAGATCATTCCGCCTTCGCTGGTCCTGATCGTCATGGCCGACCAGCTGGGACGCTCAGTCGGTGATATGTATGCCGGAGCAGTTGTGCCGGGTCTGGTTCTGGTTGGTATTTTCTCGTTGTCTGTTATCGCCCTTGCCATATTCAAGCCGGATTGGATGCCCGCACTGCCTCCGGAAGCGTGCATTTACAAAGAAGAAAACGGCTCGAGCGGTCATCGCTCTCTGCTCATATTATTGATAATCTCGACGGCAGCCGCTTTCATATGGGCCGCCCTTCACGAAGGAATCATCAATCCGATGGTCGGCCGCGACGGCAAGGCGCCGATGGATGAAATCCTCACCATGTCAATAACCGTGGCGTCATTCTTCGCACTGGCGCTGGCCATGGCCAACCGCTGGTTACAATTGAAGCTTCTGTCCCGACTCACAGAACGTGTGGTTTTTGTGCTTCTTCCGCCACTGGTATTGATTTTCCTTGTTCTTGGGACCATTTTTATAGGTGTGGCAACGCCGACGGAAGGCGGGGCGATGGGCGCAACGGGCGCTCTTATAATGGCAGTTTCACGGCGCAGACTTAATTTAAGTCTTCTCAAGCAGGCGTTGGACCAAACTGCGAAACTTACCTGCTTTGTCATATTCATTCTGATAGGGGCAACCTTCTTCAGTTTTACCTTTAACGCTGCAGACGGCCATATCTGGGTAGAGCATCTGTTTGACAAACTGCCGGGCGGCCAGCTGGGCTTTTTGATTGCAGTGAACATTCTGGTGTTCGTATTAGGATGTTTTATCGACTTCTTTGAAATCGCTTTTATCATCATACCGCTGCTGATGCCCGTGGCCAACAAAATGGGCATAGACCTGGTCTGGTTCGGTGTGGTTATCGCTATGAATCTGCAGACATCTTTCCTGTCGCCGCCTTTCGGTTTCTCCCTCTTCTATCTCAGAAGTGTTGCACCCAGATTTGACTATATAGACAAGGTTACCAACAAGCGTATCGAGGCGGTTACTACGGCACAGATCTATAAGGGTTCGATTGTCTTTATTGCTCTTCAGGTAATCATGCTTGCAATAGTCATCTCTTTCCCGTCTATCGTTACAAGCGTTATTGATAAGGCGCCGGAAGTGAATCTGGACACAATGATAATTGAAGCCGAACCCTCGGATTACGGTCAGGCAGAGGAGGATCAAACGAAGATATCCGTGCCGGAAAAGCCGGACGAAAAGGCTTCTCAGCAAGCCCCTGGCGGGTCTCAGGAAGAAGATCCGATGGAAGCGGTCATGCGGGCTATCGAAAAGGATGCAAAGAAATAAAGTTCTTCACCCGGTCAGTTGGGAGAAAGGGGTCGAGGATTACCGCCATATCCGCCAAACAGATTGGCGGACGTGCCGCTGGCGGGCCTTCGGCAGGGTTCAAGGGCTCAAGTATATGTTTCCTATCGCTTTTGTTAGATCAGCTTCTTCTCAACCTCTCCGATTAATTGCATAATTATAATAAAAAAACCCGCGCGGGATGACCCGGGCGGGTTTTTTGCGGGCTGTAAAAGCAATTAGAGTTTCTGCGCCTGCATGAAGTCGTCGAAACCGGCCTCCGCGAAGCGGAACCACATATTCGCGTCGGAGCGGAACTTGATATAATCATCGTATATCTTTTTCCAGCGGGGATTCTTTGCGGACAGTTCGCTGTAAAGCGCCATCGATTCCCTGAATGCCGCTTCCATTACGTCTTTCGGGAAGCGGTGCAGCTTGGCGCCGGCGGCTACCAGCTGCTTCAGGGCAATAGGATTTTTGGTGTCATACGTGGTCTGCATTACGATATGGGCGTACGCTGCCGCAGTCTCGATCATAGCCTTATACTCGGCCGGAAGCGCCTCGTAGGCCTTGATGTTGATGTAAAGGTCGGTCTGAGCGCTTCCTTCCCACCAGCCGGGATAGTAATAGTTGGGAGCGACTTTATAGAAACCCAGTTTGTAGTCGTCATAGGGACCGACAAACTCGACGGCGTCGATCGTGCCTTTCTCCAGCGATGTGTATATCTCGCCTGGAGGGATGCTCTGAGTTACTACACCGAGCCTCTCCTGAACTTTTCCGGCGATTCCGGCTGTGCGCATCTTAAGACCCTTCAGGTCGGCCACTGACTTGATTTCCTTCCGGTACCAGCCGCCCATCTGCGCGTTTGTATTCCCCATGGGGAAGTTGATGATGTTGTAGTTAATTAAGAACTCGCGCATAAGTTTAAGGCCGTTGCCCTCGTACATCCATGCAGTCATCTGGCGGGAGTTGAGGCCGAAGGGGATGGCCGTGCCGATAGCGAAGGCATCGTCCTTGCCGAAAAAATAGTAGGGAGCGGTATGGCAGCACTCGACGGTGCTGTTCTGAACAGCGTCCAGTACGCCGAAGGCTGGGACGAGTTCACCCGCCGCATGCACTGTGATAGTGAACTTGCCGCCGGACATTGCGCCCATCATCCTGGCAAATACTTCAGCGGTGCCCAGAAGAGCGTCCAGTGATTTGGGGAAGCTGGATGCGAGGCGCCAGCGGATAGTGGGTTCGGCGTGAACCGCAGGGGCTGCTACACCCACACCGGCGGCAAGGCCGACTCCGGCAACTATACCGGTTCCAGCCTTCTTAAGAAATGAACGTCTTTGAATGGAAGTTTCCTGTGCAACTATCTTCATTTTCAAATCCTCCCTGATAAATAAGGTTAACGCTTCTTTATCGCCTTCGCCGGATGGCATCGGCAGGCATACTTAATTTGCAGTTATAAATTCGGCAATCAGCGCAATTATTTGAATAATATAGTTAAAAGAAAATTGCCTGTCAAGGAAAGATTAGCGGGAAGATTAGCAGGTTTTCCCGAACCTGTTGACTTGAAATAAATTACTGATATATGGTATTTTTATTTGTTGCCTGTTTTGCGCTTTGATTTTATCCGATTAAAATTGGCATTCCAATAAAAGTGCAAATTATCTCTTTTTGTCGTTCCAGAGAAAGCGGGGCACTTGGTGAAGCGTGAGCGCTATCCGGTTTTTTCATCCGGTCCTGGACTCCCGTTTTCACGGAAGTGACGGGATTTCGGACTTTTTGCGAAGCGATATATATCATTTCATCCGCATAAAGAGGATTTATGGCGATATCAAAATACTGGGCTGATAAATATGTTGAAAACAAACGAAGCGCCGCTGAAGCGATAAGTCTTATCAAACCGGGCAGGAGGGTATTTATTGGTTCCTCCTGCGGAGAACCCCAGCATCTAGTAAGGGTTCTGTCGGAAAGTTCAGAAAATTTTACCGACATCGAAATTGTGCGCCTCCTTACGCTTGAAACTACCCCGCTTACCCTCATAGCCAACAAAACAAAAACCCAGAGCCTGAACATCAGATCGTTTTATCTGGGATCGGCCAAGTCCAGGGGTCTTGCAAGAAATATACGTTTTATCACTCCGATAAACCTTTCAGCAATTCCGCGCCTGTTCAAAAGCAGGCTGCTTCCTATTCATGTGGCTCTCATCCAGGTATCTCCGCCTGATGATTTCGGGTGGATGAGCCTTGGCGTTTCCGTGGATATAACCCAGGCTGCGGCTTCATCAGCCGATCTTGTCATAGCGCAGGTTAACCCGAAAATGCCGAGGGTGCTGGGAAGAAGCTTTATTCATGTCAATGATGTGGATATATTTGTGGAACATGAGGAGGATCTTCTGACGATAGGCGAACTTCCTGATCTTGAATCGGCAAATAAAATAGCCGGGCATATAGCAAGGCTGGTAAGCGACGGGTCGACCATACAGATGAGCCTTGGAGTGACTCCGGGCGCCGTTCTTCTTGCCTTTTCCGACAAGAACGATCTTGGAATCCATACCCAGTATCTTACCGACAGCATCATGCATCTTTACTCAAAGGGTGTAATTACAAACAGGAAGAAGGGGTTCAATGAAGGGAAGATAGTGGCAAGCAGCGCCATAGGGTCTGTAAATCTTTATGATTTCATGCACGACAACCCGGCCATAGAATTTCATCCTTCAGATTATGTTAATGATCCCGGCATAGTTGCAAGGCATAAAAAAATGGTTACCCTGAATGTGGCAATGACTATGGATCTTACCGGGCAGATTGCCGCCGACGCCCTGCCTTACAATCATTTTTCGGGAGTCACCGGCATGGTTGATTTTATAAGGGGCGCGGCGCAGGCGGAAGGCGGTAAATCGATAATAATGATCCCTTCCGCATCGGCCGACGGAAAGAAAAGCAGGATTGTTCCTTTTCTGTCCGACACCGCGATAGTTGTTCCACGAGGCGACGCGCAATATGTAGTATCGGAGTATGGAGCGGTGAATCTTTTTGGTAAGAGTATTCAGGAAAGGGCGACGGCAATGATAAGCATAGCGCATCCGAAGTTCAGGGAAGAGCTTTTTCATAATGCCAAGAGACTGGGGCTGCTCGGTGAAGAACGGACATTAAAAGAATCGATTCAGGGCGTATATCCCATAAAGCTTGAAGAGACATTAATCATTGATAATGAGACCGTGACGATAAGACCCGCAAAGCCGGTCGATGAAAGAAGAATACAGGAACATTTTTACAATCTCGACAAGCATGACGTTGCCTCGCGCTTTTTCCATGAAAAAACCCGGTTTGTTCAGGACGAGATGGAGGGCGTATCGCATATTGATTATATAAAAGATCTTACGGTTATAGCCCTTGTCGGCGAATTCGGTTTTGGAAGGGTTGTCGCCGTCGGAGAATACCTTCTTGATCCGGCGAAGAATATGGCTGAAGTCGCCTTTTCGGTAATCAGGGAGTATCAGGGAAAGCGGCTTGGAAAAATTTTACTTAAAAAACTTTCCGAAGCCGCACTGGAAAACGGTATCCGGGGATTCTTTGCGTACACCTCTCCGGGCAATCAGGGGATGATAAGGCTGTTCCAAACCTTGCCCTACAAGATAAGAACAACCTTTGAAGATGATATGATAATGTTAAGCTGCAGTTTCGATGAACCGAAAAGTTAAAGGCCGGATATCGAAGATCGAAAGCCGAATATAGAACTTAGAATATCGAACATAGAAAGCCAAAAGCGAAGTTCGATGTCCGATATTCGAAGTACGATGTACTGAGCAGTAACCGGGATCAGAAAATACATAAACTTATCAGCTAAACCAACGGGAAAAAATATGCACAAGGTGATGTTTTATCCTCACAATAAAAGCATAGAAGCAAAAGACGGAGATAATCTCCTGCGTGTCGCGATGGAGGCAGGCGTTCATGTCAATGCTTCATGCGGCGGCGAAGGAGTTTGCGGTAAATGCCGGGTTATCATTGAAGAAGGAGAGGTAGAAGGCGGAATTACGGAAAAATTGAGCAGTGAAGACGTTAAAAAAGGATACCGCCAGGCGTGCCTTTCTACAGTCAAAAGCAGTCTTTCTGTGAGGATTCCGGTTGAATCCGCCATAGATGCAAGCGTGCTTAATATGCCGCCCAGTCCCAGGCGGACGGCGCACATCAGTGAGATGAACCTTGATGAGCTTAAAGAGAAGGGCCTTTTCGTGCCTCCTGTTGAAAAGCGTTATCTTGAACTTCCCGAGCCGACCGCACAGGACAACCTTCCGGATGTTTCGCGTCTTGTCAGTTATCTGAAAGCAAAGTATGACGAACATCGCCTTGTCGTAGAACTTCCCGTGATAAGAAAAGTGCCCGATGTTTTCAGAAAGGACGGCTTCAGGGTCACCGCTACCCTGGCCCGCCCCGTTCATGAAGGCAGGAAGACCCATATTATCAATATACAGCCGGGAGATACGACCGACCGGAATTATGCCGTTGCAATGGATATCGGAACAACAACGGTTTACGGCCAGCTCATCGACATCATAAACGGGAAGGTGCTTGCCCAGCACGCGGATTTTAACGGCCAGATAAGTTACGGGGAAGACGTAATAAGCAGGATAGTTTATGCCGAAAAACCGGGCGGACTGGAAAAGCTGCATGAAGTCGTCATCAAAACCATAAACTCCGTTATAAAAAAGATAATTGCACAGGCGGGTATTGACCCCGATGAAATATCTGCCATTACGCTTGCCGGAAACACCACCATGACACAGCTTCTGCTCAAGGTTAATCCGCGTTATATGCGCCGTTCGCCGTATGTTCCGGCATCGACGCTGTACCCGCCGGTAAAAGCGGTATCGCTCGGGATGGCGCTCGGCGATCATGTTGCCGCCCTTGTGTACCCCCAGATTTCAAGCTACGTGGGAGGTGATATAGTGGCCGGAGTCATGGGTTCCGGAATATACCGCTCCGAAGAACTGACTCTATACATGGATATCGGGACGAATGCCGAGATAGTGATAGGCAACAAGGACTGGCTTGCCTGCGCCGCGTGCTCCGCCGGCCCGGCCTTTGAAGGAGGCGGCGTCAAGTTCGGAATGCGCGCCACAAAAGGGGCTATCGAGGATTTTTCAATTGATCCTGTCACCTACGAACCCATGAATATTACGATCGGAAACGTCAGGCCGAAGGGGATATGCGGTTCGGGCCTTATAATAATGGTTGCATCCCTGTTTGAGGCCGGGGTCATAAATAACCTCGGAAAATTTGACAGGGATCTTAAAACTCCGCGCATTCGTGAAACAGACGGCGTCTTCGAATACGTTCTTGCGTGGTCCGGTGAGACACAGATAGACAGGGATGTGGTCTTAAGCGAACCGGACATAGACAACCTCATACGGGCAAAGGGCGCCATATACAGCGGCTGCATGACGCTCCTTGAAGAGGTGGGCCTTACCGTCCATGATCTTCAGCGGATCATCCTCGCCGGAGGATTCGGAAGTTATGTCGATCTTGAAAAAGCGATAACAATCGGTCTGCTTCCGGAAATAGATCTCGATAAGATTACATTTATCGGAAACGGCTCTCTACTTGGCGCAAAAATGAGCTGTCTTACAAACCGCATAAGGCTGGATGTGGTTGAAGTTACTAAAAAGATGACAAATTTTGAATTGTCTGAAACAGCCTCTTATATGGACAATTACATTGCCGCCCTCTTTCTCCCGCACACCGACATGAACAATTTCCCCAAAGTAAAAGAGCGTTTTGAAGAAAGAAAAAATATTAAGAATATTAAATAGATATTACTGAATCAAATTTATTAATATACATCTATTGACAAACCCGAAATCTCAATATAAGGCAATCACTTGGCGTTTTTAAAAACAGTCTGTGTTTTTATTTTAACAGGCGGAGAAACGTGCTTTGGTTTGTAATTATTTGTATTAATACCAATGAGTTTAATACAAGGCCCTTGTATCCGAATTTACTCCGCACGGATTTTATTTACAGGTTGCGTAAAGAGACCTGCGCTTTACGGAGAATCTAAAAAGCGGTCTTTTTTTGTCTGCGTCAATAAATCTACCGAAGTAGATAAATTTATAATAAAAACGGAATGAAAGGGGGTCTGATTATTATTTAGGCAGAGGCGGTTATTTTTTACCCACCCAATTTTTTTTCGTTAATCCCGCAAGGGTTATGTTTTTTTAATCCGCGGTAATTAACTGTTTTTCAAAAGGAGGTAACATTGGGTTTTGAAATCTATAAAGAATCCTATTCCGGCGGCATTAAAAAAATCACCTTGGGAAAAGGCAAAAACGCCGTTACCGTCGGCGGTGAGACAAGCTATCCGTTCTATCTTTTTGAAGGAGGCATGCCGAATAAACCAAAGGTAGCAATGGAAATCTGGGATATGGAACCGGAAGACTGGCCGGCATCCGTCATGTCCTGTTTCAAGGATGTCGTATCCGATCCTGTAGCCTGGGCTAAAAAGTGTATTAATGATTATGGCGCCGAAATGATCGTTCTCCAGTTAAAGAGCGCGGATCCCAACGGCAAGAATGCGTCGCCCGAAGAAGTTGCCGCAACAGTAAAAAAAGTGAGCGCGGCGATTAAAGTTCCTCTCATCGTCTGGGGATGCGCAAATGCGCAGAAAGATGAAGCGGTGTTAAAGAAGATATCGGAAGAATGCCAGGGCGCCAATCTCACGATAGGACCTGTTGAAGACAAGAATCACAAGGG
>CAZOEH010000104.1:0-8887 GCA_964578785.1 uncultured Desulfonema sp.
CACCTGGCCGACCAAGGACATTTTCCACGAGTATGCGCTCGATTTTGCCAAGAAGGTAAACGACATGACAGGCGGAGCTCTCAAGATCGAAGTCCTGCCGGCGGGTTCAGTCGTGCCGGCTTTCAACCTTCTCGACGCGGTATCCAAGGGCACGCTCGACGGCGGCCACGGCGTGCAGGTTTATCACTACGGCAAACAGAATGCTCTGGCTCTTTGGGGATCGGGTCCGGGCTTCGGCATGGATGCCAACATGATGCTGGCCTGGCATAAATACGGCGGCGGCAAGGAACTGCTGGCCAAAGTATACGAGTCGATCGGCGCCAATGTTGTTTCTTTCCCATACGGGCCTATGGCGACGCAGCCGCTCGGCTGGTTCAAGAAGCCTATTACAAAGATGACTGATTTCAAGGGCATGAAGTTCCGCACCGTTGGAATCTCGATCGACGTCTTCACTGGCCTGGGCGCGGCAGTTAACGCACTGCCCGGCGGCGAGATTGTTCCGGCGCTTGACCGTGGTCTCCTCGATGGAGCTGAGTTCAACAACGCCTCCTCCGACCGCCTGCTCGGTTTCCCTGATGTATCGAAGGTATGCATGTTACAGAGCTACCACCAGAACGCCGAGTGTTTCGAGATTCTTTTCAACAAGACCAAGTTCGACTCCCTGCCGGCAAATATAAAGTCCATAATCGAAAACGCGGTTGAGGCTGCATCGGCGGATGTATGGTGGAAATCGTGCGACCGCTACTCGCAGGACTACATCGAGCTGCAAATCAAGGATAAGGTCAAGTTCTACAAGACTCCCGATGCGATTCTGCAGCAGGAGCTTGTGGCTTACGATGAAGCAGTGGCAAAGAAAGTGGCTGTAAACCCGCTGTTCAAGGAAATTCTTGAATCTCAGAAGAAATTTGCCGAACGCGCGGTGAAATGGGATATGGATTACAACGTAAACCGTCGCATGGCCTATAACCATTACTTCGGCAAGAAAGCTGCACCCAAGAAAAGCTGAAGCATTTTACAGCATCATCTATCAGCCATCCCGATGCGCCGTTCCGGCTTCCGGATGGCTGATTTTTAGGATCAGGTGTTACCATGCAGAAATTGCTGCTTACCATTGACAAGATCAGCACATTCGTAGGAAAAGTATTCTCATGGCTCATAGTGTCGCTCACCCTGCTCATTACCTATGAGGTGTTTTCCCGATATGCACTAGACGCCCCGCACGACTGGGCTTTCGACGGTATGATCCAGATGTACGGGATGCTCTTCATGATGTCGGGCGCCTACACTCTTTCGAAGAACGGCCATGTGCGCGGCGACGTCCTCTACGGATTCTTTCCGCCACGCCTTCAGGCCGGGCTTGATCTGACTCTCTACTTCGTCTTCTTCCTGCCCGGGGTAATCGCTCTCTGCTGGGCCGGCTACATCTATGCGGGCGAATCCTGGGCGATTCTGGAACATTCGGGCATCACAGCAGACGGCCCGCCGGTCTATCAGTTCAAGACCGTCATACCGATCGCAGGAGCCTTCCTGCTGGCACAGGGTATTGTCGAAATCATCCGCTGCGTTATCTGCCTCAAAGAGGGCCGTTGGCCATCGCGCATTGAGGACGTTGAGGAGGTCGACGTCGAGAAACTAAAGAAAATGGTGCATGTCAAGGATGAAGATATAGCCAAACTCGATGATGTCCTGACCGCCAAGAAAGGAAGCGACAAATGAGAAAAGAAGTCTGGTTCGGGCTCTCGATCATGGCGCTGGTAGTAATTGCGTTGTTTGTTATGATGCCGTCGCCGGAGCAGATGACCAACGGACATCTGGGGCTCCTGATGCTGGGGCTTATTGTCGTTGCGATCATGCTCGGCTTTCCCACCGCATTTACATTGATGGGCTTGGGCACCATGTTCACATGGTTTGCCTACTATAGCGTGAACCCGGACACAGCTGTTCAGCAGACACTGGACCTGATGGTACAGCGTGCATATTGGGTCATGAACAATGACGTGTTAATCTCCGTTCCTTTATTCGTCTTCATGGGATATCTGGTCGAGCGGGCCAATCTGATAGAAAGTCTCTTCAAGAGCCTGCATCTTGCGACCGCGCGCATACCCGGATCGCTGGCTGTTGCAACGATCGTTACCTGTGCTATTTTTGCCACTGCTTCGGGTATCATAGGCGCCGTGGTGACGCTGATGGGTCTGCTGGCTTTTCCTGCAATGCTAAAAGCAGGATATGGCATAAGGCTCTCGGCAGGTGCCGTAACCGCAGGCGGCACTCTCGGTATCCTGATTCCGCCGTCGGTTCTTCTGATCCTCTATGGGGCTACGGCAGGCGTGTCGGTAATGCAGCTTTATGCCGGCGCATTCTTCCCCGGATTGATGCTTGCCGCACTATACTTAGGTTACGTCATAGTGCTTGCAAAACTGAAGCCCAGCGTCGCGCCCCCTTTATCTGAGGAAGACCAGTATGTACCTCTTCCTAAATTTGCTGAGGAAATCACCAGAATCTGGAGCAATAATGTCATAGTGGGATTAATCGGCGCGATCAAGGGTAAACGCAACGCCGACATCCCGATGCGAACTTTACTCAGGCAACTTTTAATTGCGCTTCTGCCATTGCTGGCAACAGCACTTCTCATGGGTTCCATCTATTTTTTTATAACTGCACCAGAAGTAGTAGATACTTCCGGCTTGCAGGAAATGGGCTCAGCAGATACGACCAATATAGCCGAAACTGAGAGTGGAGGCTTGCAACAACCGGAAGAACAGGGAGGTCTTCAGGAACCCCCGGCCGAAGGCTTGCAGGAACCGGAAGAAGCCGGTGGATTACAGGAACCCCCTGCTGAAGGCTTGCAGGAGACGCCTGTTCCGGCAGGCACCGAGGCGGAAACCCGGCAAATGCCTGCCGAGACGGCAGAGCCTGTACCTGCTGCCTCAACTGCTCAGCCCGAACGCTTACCTGCTCCTATGGGCTACTGGGTCGCTCTGGCCATTTGCCTTGCGGGACTTGCCGTTTTTTATGCGATATTCAGCTTTGTCCGGCTCGAGATCTTCAAAATGCTGCTGGGATCCTTCTTTCCTCTGGCGTTGCTGATCCTCGGGGTTCTGGGTTCCATCATAATGGGGCTTGCGACACCCACCGAGGCGGCGGCAATGGGATCGTTCGGAGGTATGTTCCTTGCGATTGCCTACGGACGGTTTAACCTGACCATGCTCAAAGAGGCTGTCTTTCTTACTGCCAAGACCAGCGCTATGGTCTGCTGGCTGTTCGTCGGTTCAGGTATTTTTGCAGGGGCGTTCGCACTTTTGGGCGGCCAGGAGATAATTAATGTATGGGTACAGTCGTTAAACATGTCGCCGGTGCAATTCATGCTCCTCGCCCAGGTTGTCATTTTCCTGCTCGGCTGGCCGCTCGAGTGGACAGAAATCATCGTCATCTTCATGCCGATTTTCCTGCCGCTTTTGACGCATTTTAACATCGATCCGCTCTTCTTTGGCCTTCTGGTAGCTCTCAACCTGCAGACGGCATTTCTTTCGCCCCCTGTGGCGATGGCGGCATTCTACTTAAAAGGTGTAGCGCCGCCGCACGTTACGCTGAACCAGATTTTCCTGGGAATGCTGCCGTTCATGGCGATCCAGGTGCTTGCCATATTCCTGCTGTATATTTTCCCGCAGATCGGATTATGGCTGCCGAGCCTGGTGTATGGCCACTGAGTTCCGGGCCCGCGCTAATACTTACCAGACTTCTCAATCCTGATCCGTCAGCAGACGGCTCAGGTAAATAGATCCAGGGTATGAAGGCGCCGGCAATCGGTTTTACCGTTAAGCAAAATCGGATCATATGACTATCTCTCCGCTTTACAGCCTGGGACTGCTTGAATCGGCCATTGCAATCCGAAAGGGAGATCTGAGCAGCGAAGATCTCACCCGCTCTCTTCTGGAAAGAATCCAGGCACACGAGGAGATGATTCAGGCTTTCCAATGGATCGATTCTTCAAGAGCGTTGGATATGGCGCGCGTGGCCGATGAAAAACGCCGATCCGGCGCGCCCCTTGGCCCTCTTCATGGCATAGGCGTAGGGATCAAGGACATAGTGGAAACCCTGGGCATTCCAACCACCATGGGCTCTGATATTTATGAAGGTTTTCTTCCCGGGCAATCGGCCGCAGTTGTCCGTCGCCTTGAAGCTGCCGGCGCTTTTGTTCTGGGCAAGACCGTAACCTCGGAGTTTGCCTTCTTTACCCCCGGCAAGACCCGCAACCCATGGAACCCGGCTCATACTCCCGGAGGATCATCAAGCGGCTCGGCTGCGGCTGTGGCCATGGGGTTCACCCCGGCAGCAATCGGCACCCAGACAAACGGTTCGGTGATCAGACCGGCGGCTTTCTGCGGTGTCGTTGGATACAAACCGACTACCGGACTAATCACTCTTGAAGGCATCCATCCCTTCAGTCCCAGCCTTGATCAGGCAGGCGTGTTTACCCGGAACGTTCCGGATGCCGCTTTTCTGGCAGCGGTTCTGGAAAATACAGATCCTGCCGCAGCCTCCGGCAGCAGAAAGTCAATCATTCCCGGAGAGGTACAATCTATAACACGCCCACCCCGGCTGGCCGCGGTTCGCTCTCCGGTCTGGCGCCTGGCAGATCAAAACACCCGGGAACACTTCCTTGCGCTGATTGTACGCCTGCGCGCCGCCGGCGCCACCGTCGAAGAACTGGAGTTGCCGCGCATCTTCGAAAGTGCTCACGCTGTTCATCACACCATTATGTATGCGGAAGGGGCAAGAGTTTTTGCTGATTTACAGCGCCGTAACAGACAGAAACTCAGCCGGCGTCTCAATGCGCTTATTGATGAGGGATTAAGCATAGAGCAATCCGCCCTGGCCGAAGATCTGGCACAAAAAGACCTGCTCTCCGGAGATATGGATATCTTTTTAAGCGGATTTGACGCTGCTGTCACGCCGCCGGCCCCCGGCCAGGCGCCTGAAGATCTCACCCAGACCGGAGACCCGGCTTTCTGCACCATCTGGTCCCTGTGCGGTGTCCCCGCTGTAACAATTCCTGCCGGACAGGGCCCGCAGGGACTGCCTCTTGGCCTGCAGCTTGTCTGTCCGCGCCTGGCTGACGCCCGCCTCCTCTCCATTGCAAAGTGGTGTGACGAAGCAATCGGATGGACCAGAAGGATCGCCGGTTAACAAAAGCCGAACATCGAATATCGAAGTACGATGTCCAGCTTTTATATATCCGGGTTCGCCGTCAGGCGTGTTCCGTCGCGCCCGAAGGCGGCAAGATATTCCTCAATACGCCGCCGGGCTTTTTCAAGATCATTGTTGTTGATGTTGAGATTGAGCAGATCAACATACCAGGGAGCTTTGAACGGATTCTTAACATATCGTACTACGATCTCCCGGGCAACCGGCAGAGTAGTCTCCTTGGAGTCGTCGTGCACATCCCTGTTTTTCGCGAGACGCAGCTTTTCATACTCCTCGGCCACCAGCCGGTCAAATAACCCGGGTGTCAGAGGCTCTCCGGCCTTTACGGAGCTGGCCGCGTCCTCCTCGGTAAAACAAGCCTGTTTGTGGAGCCATTCCCAGAGGATGCTCAGGCGGATCTCGCCGGTGGCCATATCTTCCATCAGATAGAGCACGTCGTCATTCCCGAAAAAGTCGGCCGGTTTGAGCGCCGCGGCCTGAAATCCGCGGCCAAAGGCATTGCCGTACTGCAGCGCCACAGAGAGCAGGTCCCGGGCTCCGCGCACCGTGCGCGGGCCGGGCTCAAGCCGGATCAGATCATCAGCATCCCTGGGGGTATAAGTCAGCGGCGGGAAGCTGCGGCCCAGCTGGGTTACGGCGCCCGCCTTTTCCCAGATCGGCCGGACGATGTGGACCATCTTCCAGTGGGCCACCCATTTACCGCTGGCGCCTGCCTGCTGCTCGCGCTGACCGCCTGCCACCGCACGCTTCATCGCCTCGGCCACACCCTTTTCCGAGCCGACCGGAATATTGGGCTCCATGCCCCCCTGCCACAGGGCAAAATTGCCGTTGCGATCGGGCGTGTTGACCGCGCGCCGCACGCGATCTTCATAAATCCTCATGTAGCCATAGGTCATGGTGATGGCGTCGATGTTGGGATTGTGAAAGGCTTTGTCCCAGGCAAGGGCATCGGCAACGCTGTTGATGTAATCCCAGCGCCCGGTGTTGAAGCCGACAAAACGGCCGGCCAGGGCGGCCCGGATTTCCATCAACTGGTAACAGGCTTCAAGCTGCTCGATCAGAACATAGACTTTCACTGATCCGGCGGCAAGGCCAAGGTGCTGTTCCAAACCGCTCAGTATGTCATTCCACAGAGCGGCCTCCCCGGCGGTCTGAATCTTGGGCAGGTAAAGAACAATCGAGCGGCCCTGACTGCGCAGGGTCCGGTGGTTGTTCACCACATACAGCGTTGCATCGACAATAGACGCCGAAAAACCGGTTCCGGTGTCTTTACAAATATGCCGGTCGTCAAGGTGCAGGCCGCGGGGGCGAAAAATACGGGTGGTAAAATCCAGTTGCTGCTTCCAGTCCTTGATAATCTTGCGGCCGAAAAAGCCTTCGGCCCATGTATTCATCTCGGCAGCAATATTTTCGGCAATGCCAAGGAAAGGCTCTTTGCAGGCAAAGGCGATAGCAAGGTTGCGCTGGTTGTCCAGCGACATGGTATCGACCTGGCCGAGGGCATCCTCACCATCAAACATCCAGCCGTCTGCGCCGGATAGCAGGGCATATGCGACGTTGCGGATACCCGCCTCCATTGTTGACCGCGGCTTTGTGGCCGGACCCGTGCCCTGGATCCACTGGCACTTAAGGTCGTGGGGAATATCCGATCCATCGAACCGGCCCGCACGGGCCTGCTGCACGGTAATACCGGTGTTCGCTATGACGGCTGCCGGATCGAGAAATCCGATCCGCTGGCCCTCTTTAAAACGCGCAGCCCGCTGCGCGATGCGTTCGGACATTATCTGCCGGCGTTTGCTGTTGAACCCGGCAAGAACTTCCAGCGCATCGAGAGCCTCCCTTGTCAGCACATCCGGATACTGTTGCTGAATTCCATCACGAAGCCGTAAACGGCCTGAACCCGGTTTTGTCATATTGCCTGATACCATGTTATTCTCCTAAATTCTTAACATCAAAACTGTCCGCTGGAACCGCCCGCAGGTTCGGTAACAACCTGCTTTCACAGGAAGTAAGTATAGGATAGCCGTACTTTTAAGTCAATTAAAACTGATACGCCATCCGCAGAGCGTCCGGGCTCGGTCCGCATTCCGGAGTAGCATTATGCTGTTTGCAATCCCATCGAAGTTGCGATAGTCTCTTATCATTATGAAATGGACAGAAGCAAAAGTGTTTTTTGATTACAGCGACAAAGAGGTTGCGGCCGATTTGATTTCAGACATATTTAACCAATTCGGGCTTCAGGGCGTCGTTATCGAAGATCCGGATGAAGAGCCTGCCGAAGGATGGGGAGATGGAGCGGTTCACAAACCTGCAAACAATTCGGTCACAGGCTATTTTCCATCAAATTCAAGCCTCTCCGATAAATGCCTCCTGCTTGAAGCAAAGCTGAAAGAGCTTAAAATCAGATCGGGTATTTCCTGGCATATTACATACGGCGAAATAGATGAAAAAGACTGGGCCGAATCATGGAAGGCTTTTTTCTGGCCGGTAAAAATCGGGAAAAATATGGTTGTTAAACCGACCTGGAGGGAATATGAACCCGGGCAAAACGACATAATTCTTGAAATTGATCCCGGAATGGCATTCGGGACCGGCGCTCACGCTACATCGGCTCTCTGCATAAGCATGATAGAAAAGTATTTAAAACCGGGAGACTCTTTTCTGGATATTGGAACCGGTTCCGGAATTCTCATGATCGCAGCGGCAAAACTGGGCGCCGTGCGCCTTCTGGGAACTGACACGGATGAAGTTGCAGTGGGAATCGCGAAAGAAAATCTGCTATTAAACAAGATTGAAGAGAAGAGATTCAACATAACAGTTACCAGTCTTGTTGAGAACGTAAATGAACGCTTTGACATTGTGGCTGCAAACATTCTAACCGACGTTATTTTAAACCTGCTTGAAAACATTTCGAAAAACATATCAAAAAACGGCATCCTTATCTGCTCCGGCATAACCGAGAAAAACAGGGATGTAGTAATTGAAAAGATGAAACTTAAGGGCTTCGAAATAATCGATACCGAAACTTCCGACGGCTGGGTCTGTATCGCCGGAAGAGCAAATATTGGAAATCTCCTAAACTGTTAAACTTATTTATATAAAACGCATCCATTCGCTCTACATACAAAAATTTAGTTTGTATTTTATACATAAAAGATATATTTATCTCCATATTTAATACAAAATAAATGTAAAGATGATTATAAAATATTACATAATTGCATTATAACAGGTTAGGATATATTACATGTTTCAAAGAAAGATATCAACGCTACTGGTCGAGTGGAAAAATAAAAAAGGAAGAAAACCACTTGTCATCAGGGGCGCTCGCCAGGTCGGCAAGACTTCCGCTGTTCATCAATTCGGAAACGCCGAATTTGAGACATACATATATATCAATCTGGAACTTGAAGATGAAGCCGCATTGTTTACCCGTATGCTGCCTGTCAGAGACCTGCTTCAGCTTATTCAACTGAAATTCAATAAAAAGATAACGCCAGGCTCAACTCTCATTTTCATTGATGAGATACAAAATTCCGACATCGCGATGAATCAGCTTCGATATTTCTATGAAGAAATTCCGGATCTTCATGTAGTTGCCGCGGGCTCTCTGCTGGAAGTCAAGATGAAGTCAGAGGGTTTTACTTTTCCTGTTGGACGGGTGGAATATTGTTATCTTCAT
>CAZOEH010000105.1:0-8809 GCA_964578785.1 uncultured Desulfonema sp.
ACCTTCAAAAAAATTCTGACTTCTGACTACTGTATTCCAGATACCTCGCAACTCTACTGCGGGGTAGTTCATTTCCCTCAATTCTTTACGCTGTCTACACCGAAAATAATCAATAATGCCCTTTTTGGCCTTGAAAAGCTCAATACAGCCCTGAAATAAGGGGGGATATTTACATCATTTTTATATTATATCATCAAGTTGCAATGGCCTGACCCCATTAACACTTTATTCGACCTTCACACGCTCGGTCAGATTTAAATCTTCGAGAATTTGCTTGAGTTCCGCTTCAAAACTTTTGGTAATACCGGCTTCCATGCTTACCGAAAAATTAATCCCGATTTTAAGGTCGGTTCCGCCGTGCAGCTTTGGCAAAATTTTCGTACCAAACCTGTTCCATACCTCAGAAAGTAATATCCGCCAAATCAACCGATTTATTCCCACAAGTTTTTCACCACGATACCTGTGTAGAATACCGTCTTGTGACATTTCGGAATCGGTTGCCTTCTGAGGACGATTAAAACCGATATAAAGGACATCGGCTTCCTTATCGTAGTTGATCCACATCTTGGTGACAGGAAACTTTAAAAGATGTGGAGCCGCTTTGAGAAGTTCCGATAATGCATCTTTTTTTAAAATATTTTCCATTCGGACATTCATCAGGCTTAATTGTTCAAATATCGTATAAATACACCTCAAATGAAAGATATTTACTAATTTATGGACATCCCCAATACTACTTTTCTCCCATAGCCGTTCATCCTCTCTTCTTATTTCCCGTTGATGGTTACCATGATTTCTTTGAAGCTTTCAACGGCTGCTTCCAGATTTGTGATGATATCGTTGGCCAAAATATCCGGGTCGGGCAGATTGTCGAGATCCGCAAGGCTTTTATCCTTGAGCCATGTGATATCCAGGCTTGTTTTGTCACGGTTTACAATTTCATCATAAGTGAATTTGCGCCATCGGCCTTCGGAGTTTTTTTCGGGACGCCAGGTTTCTTTGCGTTTATTCCTGTTGGAAGGATTGTAACACTCTATAAATTCCCAGAGATCTTCAAACTTTAATGGTGATTTTTTCAAAGTGTGACGGATATTGGTGCGGTAATCATATATCCAGACTTCGTTTGTCCACGGGTCTTTACTGGCCGGTTTATTGTCAAAAAACAAGACATTGGCCTTGACGCCCTGCGCGTAAAATATGCCTGTCGGCAGGCGCAGGATTGTGTGCAGTTCCATTGTTTCCAGCAATTTTTTCCGGACCGTTTCGCCTGCCCCGCCCTCAAACAATACATTATCAGGCACAACAACCGCGGCTTTGCCGCTTGTTTTAAGCATGGTATGGATATGCTGCACGAAATTCAATTGTTTATTGCTGGTGGTTGCCCAAAAATCCTGCCGGTTATAAGTGAGGTCTTCTCTCTCCTGTTCGCCCTCTTCATTTGTAAATGTCATGCTGCTTTTTTTGCCGAAAGGCGGATTGGTAAGCACATAATCCACCCTCAAACCCGTGTCGGCCACAAGCGAATCGGTAGGCAGAATAAATGTCTCGGAATCAATATCGCCGATATTGTGCAGAAACATATTCATGAGCGCCAGCCTGCGAGCGCCCGCCACAATCTCGTTGCCATAAAATGTTTTATTTTTCAAAAACTCTTTTTGCTCTTTGTTAAGCGTAAAATGTTTGGAATCGGAAATATAATCATAAGCCGCTAAAAAGAATCCGCCTGTGCCGCAGGCAGGGTCGGCAATGGATTTCATCGGTTGCGGTTGTATGCAGGCAACCATTGCTTTAATCAAAGCGCGCGGTGTGAAATACTGCCCTGCTCCACTTTTGGTATCCTCGGCGTTTTTTTCCAGCAAACCTTCATAAATCTTACCTTTGACATCCGCCCCCATTACCGTCCATTGCTCCTTGTCGATCATATCAATCAACTTGAAGAGCTTAGCCGGGTCCTGGATTTTGTTCTGGCTTTTGGTAAATATCTGCCCCAAAATGCCTTTAGCACGTGACAGCTCACGCAGCAGTTTCGTGTAATGCGATTCGAGGTCGGCGCCGCTTTTCCGCGTGAGACTTTCCCAGTTGTATTCGCCGGGAACAGGAAGTTTCCGGTTATATGGCGGTCTGCTGAACTCGTCCGCCATCTTCAAAAACAGCAGGTAGGTGAGCTGCTCCAGATAGTCGCCATAGCTTACGCCGTCATCCCGCAGGGTATTGCAGAAAGACCACACTTTGCTGATGATGCTTGATGTATTATTGGTTTCGTTACTCATACTTTTTAACTTCCTCAACCTTCATAAATAACCTATTTTCCCCATCGGTTATTTTATCATAAAATAATTCTTCTTGACTTTTAATGACGAAAAAGCGATTCTTTAATCGCAAGTAATTCCCCATGCGTGGGCTTCCGGATGGTTGCTCGTAAATAGCGCTTGGGGTTTTGCATTTTATGGGAATAACGGATTTTCTTCCATAATCTTTTCTTTTATCAGATTATAATACCCGTCATCGCCACATTCATATTTACGAAATATCGCCCAACTCACAAAATCAACAACTTGAAGACTTTTTTCCTCAGCAGGTGTTCTAATCTCGACAGTAAATTTAATGTTATGAGTATTCTTGACTTTCCGATTAAGATAACTGGAAAAATTATCATTCAGAAACTTATTTGTCTCGCGTTTAGAAGCTATCAACGTGATCTTCTTTGTTGCGGGCATAAAACGTTTGGAAAATATTCTATCCAATAAAATATTGGTTACATAATTATAAAGGACATGTTTTTCATCCTGCAAACGCGTATAAACTTTACGTTTGTTGAGATAAATGGACATGATTGAACAGTCTTTTTCTTTGAGCAATTTTAAAAGACGTTGGCGGGTTGCCGGTTTTTCTTTATTGCAATGCAGTACTCCCGAATGTTTATGCAATTTTTTCCGCAGGCCGCTACGGACCTTTTTAACAATTTTTTCCAGCGGTCTTTTGGATGATGTAAACAGGCAAGACACCACAAAATATTTAGAAGTTTTCTTTTTGTTAAAATCGAACCCCAGGCAGCCGGATTCGTCCATAAACAGATACATTAATTTTGGCTCCGTTTTTTAATTGCCGTTTTTTCTTTTTCCGCTTTGATACGTTCCAGCAATTTTGACGCAGGTTCGTCGTTGGGGTCCTGGGGAACGAGCTTGCCTTCAAAGGCTTTCTTTAAAATGCTTTGCCGCAGGGATTCGGACTGCCTGAGACTTTGCTCAATGCTCTCTTCAATTTTATCGCAGACGGAAAGACGGGATTCGATTTCGGCGACGATGGCGCGTTGTTCAGTGATTGTTTTAGGAACAGCTAGTTCAATAGGATATATTTTACCCTGAGAAATTACAGGTTGTGCCGTTGAGCTAGAATACTTATTAAGGTTCAGGCTAATTATTAAATGATACAAATAGGTTATTTCGAACTCTTCTTCATTAAAAGTGACCACAAATGCATTATCTGTTACCCAGCTATATGGTTTTGTTATATGAGCATTCCCACAATGGGCACCAACTCGTCCAATGATAAGTTTTGACTTATTAAATAAATACTCATCATGTTTACCAGCGATACCATTACCACCATAAACTATATATTTCCCATTCTCATTTCTTCTATCTCGAGTAAGGCCGTTACCACTGCTTATAGAAATTACTTTACCTAATGTTGTTTGACGCCAACTATCAAATTTATTTGTCAGTTTGCCTTCAAAGGCCCATTTCAGGACGGCCTGCCGATAGACTTTGAGTTGTTGCTGCGCGGTTTTGAGGCTTTCGATGCCTTTATCCAAGCTGCTGAACAGTTCTTCTATTTTGGAAACGATTGCTTTTTGTTCTGGACGCGGAGGGAATGGCAAAGGAATTTCCTCGATAGTTCTTGATGACAAATGCTTAACTGTCACTGAAGAAGTTTCTTCATTAATTGCGTTTAGGTAAGGTTGCAAACAAATGAATAAAAACTTTGGATCATAGTTCTTTGCATTTGGAATAATTCTGCATACTCGTTGGTTCAATAAAGCATTTTCACCTTTCCATATCGCAGCTTTAAAATCACCATCCATTCCAATAAGGACATCACCCTTTTTTACAATAAATTCATCAGAATATTCTCCTTCAAATCTATCAACGGTAGATACACTGTTAATGTCACGAATTCTTATTAGTGGCAAACCACCTGACTTTACAAAGTTTGAAGAACTAAAAGCATATCCATTTTGAACTTTTGCCACTTCTTTCAAATAAATTCTTTCCCAGTGTTCTGCTTTAGCAAGAAGCTGGTGTTTTCCTTCATTTACAATTTCTATTGGCCTTCTTCCTAATGCCATTTTATGCCGCCAAAGCCTCATTCAGTTCATTAATAATGTTTTCCGATTCATTCCCGAAGAGCTGCCACATCTTGCCTTTGCCGCCTTTGGCATCGAAAGGCGTGTAGTTCAGATCATCAACGGTAACGGAAACCGAAGCGGCGATGTGATTTTTAAGCATGCGCAGCCACTCCATTTGTATCTCAGTAAATTTCAGCTTGCCGGCCTGTTTTTTAAATACCCAATTCTGAAAATTCTTGTCCACGGTTTTGTCATATGAGGTAAGCGTTGCATCAATACCGAATACTTTACGGATCAGGGAAACAAGAGCCACAAATTCGTTTTTAGGTTGCCCGCTGACGCTTTCCAGCAGTTCATAAGCCCGCCACACATGCAAGGGCGCAAGCGTGGGTTTGTCGGCAACAATGGTCTCCACCAGTTCTTTAATCATCTTAAAGGTCAGCTCGCGCCGACGATATGGCTGGCTGTAAAAGATTTGCAGGGTGGTAATTTCGTCTTTATGCCGGGTTATCCAGTCGGTGAAGGTTTTTATTAATTCCTGAGCTTTATCTTTATTATCTTTGTCCCAGCCCGCAGCCGTTACCTTGTCGGGATTTAGCATATCAATAATTTGTTCATGGGCCTTGCGCACGTTTTCAATATAGATGTTGAGTTTGCCGTTAAAGGGAGATGCAGCTTGATTTTGCAAAGCAGTGGTCAGAGTTTTAAACTTTTCATCTTTTTCAACAGGCGGAGCATCAGGATTTTCCCGCTCTATTTTGATGCGGATATCTTCCAGTACATCTGGGTTGTAGGCATTGAGCAGTCCCTTTACGACCTGGGTTATGGTCTTGCCGTCAGCTTTTTCGGCAAAAACCTCCTTTTCTTTGTCTGTAAGCTGCTTTTCCAGCCGGGCAAGGCGATTGGCCAACGAAGTGAAAAGATCTTCATCCCTCGCGCCCACGGTAATAGCTGCCAGTAAATCCTTAAGGGGCACACCGGGTTTTTTCTCCAGTGGGCGGCTGTCTGTTTTCAGGCTTTTGGTAACACCGACGGCATCAACAATCACATAATGATCTTTGGTTGATTTAGCCGAAGGAGTTACTTTCTTCAGGTCATCCAGATTTATGATGCGCGTGCCTCTGCCTTTCATCTGCTCAAAATAGTTGCGGCTTTTTACATCCCGCATAAAGAGCAGGCATTCAAGAGGTTTAACATCCGTACCCGTGGCAATCATATCCACTGTAACGGCAATGCGGGGATGATAGTCGTTTCGGAACTGCGCCAGCGTGCTTTTGGGATCTTCGCTGTTGTAGGTAATTTTTTTACAGAAGCGGTTTTCTTCGCCGAATTCTTCGCGCACGATTCCGATAATATCTTCGGCATGACTGTCGGTTTTGGCGAAGATCAGTGTTTTCGGTACTTCAAATTCGCCCTTTTCATTGATACGGTCCGGGAACATCTCCGGCAAATGATCTTTAAAAGCACGAATAACGGTGCGAATCTGGTTAGGATTGACTACGTTATCATCGAGCTGGGTATTGGAATAAACCACATCCTCATCCAACTGTGCCCAGCGTTTTTTGCGGGTGAGTTTTTCGCGGTGATCCACATACTGGCCTTTCCAGATCGCTCCACCTTTCTTAGTGATTTCCGTTTCGATAAGATAAACGTCGCTGCCCACATTGACGCCGTCGGTAACAGCCTCCTCATGGGTATATTCGCTGACTATGTTCTGGTTGAAAAAACCAAAAGTGCGGTTATCAGGTGTTGCAGTGAGACCGATTAGAAATGCGTCAAAATAGTCCAGAACCTGTTTCCAGAGATTGTAAATGCTGCGGTGGCATTCGTCTATCACCACAAAGTCAAAAAACTCAACGGGCAATTTAGGATTGTAACCCACCGGAACCGGCTGCCGTTTTTCCCATCTTATTTCGCCGGGGTTTGTTTCTTCGGCTTTTTCATCCAGCTCTTCTTCTTTCAGTATCGAATACAGGCGTTGAATGGTGCTGATATACACATGATTATCTGTCGGCACAAAGCTTGATTTCAAGCGGTGCACGCCATACAATTCGGAAAACTTGCGGTTATCGTCATTGGGCATATAGGCCATGAATTCCTGCTCGGCCTGCTCGCCCAGATTTTTGGTATCCACCAGAAACAATACCCTTCTTGCCTTGGCATATGTGAGGAGACGATAAATAGATGTGATGGCCGTAAATGTTTTTCCTGAACCCGTGGCCATTTGAATGAGCGCTTTGGGTTGGTTGGCGCGGAAGGAGTTTTCAAGCTTCCCGATGGCGCTGGTCTGGCAATCCCGCAACCCTGCGGTTGACAAAGCCGGAATGTCCGGTATCCGACGACGCAAAGTGTTGCCTTGCTTTGACCACTCCCGGAATGTTTCCGGACGATGAAAAGTAAAAACCGGCCTGGAACGGGGTTTGGGATCGCGGTAATCGGTAAACCGGGTAATGGCGCCGGTGCTTTCATAAACAAACGGCAAGGGATCGTTTTTAAGATGTTTCAGTTTGCTGTCAGCATAATCTTTAGACTGATCTTCATGTTTCGTTAAATGAACCCCTTCTTCTTCTTTTTTGGCTTCGATCACCCCAACCGGTTTGCCGTCTACAAACAAAACATAATCCGCCGGGCCGATTTCGGTTTGATATTCCGTGACGGCCACACCGACCCCGGCTGACAAATTTATTTGCTTCTTGCTCTGAACTACCCAGCCGCAATCAACCAATTGCCTGTCGATATTATCGCGTGCAATCTGTTCAGGATCTTGAGTGGTCATAAGGACTCCATTATAACATTAACCCTTGATCTGCAAAGCTATAATAAGCGTCTTCACCGATAATAATATGATCCAGAACCTTGACCCCCAGGAGTTTTCCCGCTGCGGATATTTCGTTCGTAAATTTTATATCTTCCGGACTGGGGGATGCGTTTGATCCGGGATGATTATGAACGCAAATAATCGCAGCCGCGAATTTTTGAAGCGCTTCATGCATGATTTCCCGCACGATAGGAATCGCCTGATTTATAGTGCCTGTGGCGGCATCACTGATATCAATAATACTGTTATTGTTATTGAGATAGACTACCTTGAAAACTTCAATCTTGAGGTCGCGCATCTGCGGCATGAGAATATTGTATATATCCTCAGCCTTATCTATTTTTTGTTTCAGATCGTTTATTTCAACATCGCGGAAACGCCGCCCGATTTCGAGCGCGGCTATGATTTGCGCTATTTTGGCGGGGCCAAGACCTTTAAATTTTTTCCACTCGCGAACATCCGTATGGCTCATGTTTCGAAAGGTTCCGAACTGATTCAACATCTGGCGGGCCAGATCAATTGCGCTATTACCCTTAATCCCTGTTCGCAACAGGATCGCCAGCAGCTCGGAATTACTTAAAGCGTTCACACCGCGCTTGAGCAGCTTTTCCCTCGGACGGTCATCCTGAGGCCAGCTTTTAATGCTCTTTGATTTATTTTCTTTATTAACCACCGCTTTGCAGCTCCCGGCCGTTTATTTGATTTGAACATGGCATGTTGTTTATTACTGATTTGATTATACACATAATATCTCTTGAGAATAATTTCGTGTATATATGAAAACTGGCGAGAACAAAGCTGTAAGCACATGAAGAAACCGTATCATGCACAACAGTTTGTATTTTTTTGCATTTTAGCCGGATTTTGTCAAAGGATATTTATAAAAGGGCAGGGTTGGAGTAAGGCATATAGATTAGCCGGGCAAGTTATCGCCGTATGACTTTTCCGGATCTTCGATGAGGATGCGGGGTTCCGGAACCGGCTGCTTGTCTTTGCCGATCCAGGTGAGCTCAAGCTTTGTTGATTTGGTCATCTTGATTTTTTCTCTATCAATTAAAAATAGTATGAAAGATAGCTTCGAACTCTGATGTAGACTTGCCACTCGTGCACTTGTAGTAACTGGAGCACAATTCCAATACTTGCTCTTTAGTTGTTACATTGTTACAAAAACATTGCGCCCTTGCAGGTTTATTATCGCCAGTGATCCCTTCAGGGTAATAATCCTCTATTGTACCCTTTTCCAAAACACACACGCCATGAAGCCGTAAACAATCGAGGAGTTCACGTTTTTTGAGAAGCAATTCTTCAGTTGGACATTGTTTGAGCACATCCCTGCGTCCCCAATACTTTTCCCAAGCGAAAAATTCTTCAATAGCAGCCGCCACAGTATCCCATGCAATGCGATTGGCCTCATGTTCCATCTTGAGCTCGCGAACTCTATGCCATAAGGCCTGTAGATCACTTCTCTCATGTGCGTCTTTGACTTGTTTCGCAGTAGGCGCAGATACTCCACCCCTACCATCCAACAGTGCATCGGTAACTTTAAGCAACTCGTTGCGCAACCTTTTAAGCTCTTCGGGAGGGTCAATTTGAACTGGTCAAGTAAAAACGGACACCCGGTTAAGCTGCTTTTGCCAATGTAA
>CAZOEH010000106.1:0-8795 GCA_964578785.1 uncultured Desulfonema sp.
CCGATATTGCCAAACAGTATTTATGAGGATCATTCATGAAAGCTATCGGTACGTTGCGAACAGCACTTTTTGTACCTGCCACACGGCCCGACCGCATCGATAAAGCGTTGAGCGCAGGCGCCGATGCGGTCATCATCGACCTTGAAGATGCCGTGCCCCATGCGCTTAAAAGCGAAGCACGGGAAATAGCCCGGAAAAAAGTTTTGGAAAATGTCCTGGGAAAACTGATTGTGCGTGTCAATGCGCTGGGCAGCGGTCACAACCTGAAGGATCTTGATTTTGTTCTGGCCGCATCGCTGACCGGCATCATGCTGCCCAAAGTGGAATCAGGTGAACAGATCCGGGAGATCCACGAGCGGTTGTCGGGTTTCGAACGCGCCCGCGGCATTCTTCCGGGGACGTTTTATGTGATAGCGCTGATCGAATCAGCGCGGGGAGTTCAGAATGTTTTCCGTATTTTTTCTGAAACGATTACACCTGCCCGCGCATTTCTGGCAGCCTTTGGAGCCGCCGATTACAGCCTTGATATGGGGATCAGCATGAGCAGAGACGCAGCCGCGCTGCATTATCCACGGTCACGGATCGCAGTGGCGTGCCGGGCCGCCGGAAAAGAGCCGCCTATCGACACCCCTTTTATGATCGACCTGAAGGATCTGGATGCCCTCAGAATCGATGCAGGCCGCGCCAAGGAGCTCGGTTTTCAGGGAAAGCTTTGCATCCATCCCGGTCAGGTCGGACCCTGCAATGAAATTTTTTCGCCAACCCCGGAGGAGATTTTATATGCCCGCCGTGTGGTGGAGGCTTTTGAGAAAAGCGAAGCCGGAGGCATCGGAGCGTTGCAACTGGACGGGAAGTTTATCGACTATCCCGTGGTGGAGCGTTCACGCCGGATCATCCGGTTGGGGGAATCGATCGGCCAAGTGAAATGAAAGGAATATACATGCCATGAGTTCTACAAGCGAGTTCATCCGAGTGGATGTGAACATGACGGCTTGCGTCGGCATCGCCCGCTGCGGGGGATGTGTACGGGTCTGCCCCGTAAGTATTTTTCAGAAAAACGGCGACGCACCGGCGGTGGTGGAAAAAAATCTGGATGAATGCATCCTTTGCGAGCTTTGCATTCAAGCCTGTAAACCGGAGGCAATTGCCATCCGGAAACTGTACGAGGACTGAGGCAATGCAAAAATCAACCTCCAAACTTAAATTCATTGATTTCAGACCGGCCGGGTTGGTGGAAAAGCTGTCCGAAGCGATGACCGAGGCCATCCTGGAAGGAATCTTCAAGGAAGGGGACCAATTGACCGAACTCGATCTGCAGAAACAGTTCAACATCAGCCGGACCCCGATTAGGGAATCCTTCCGGGTTCTCGAGAAGAGAGGACTGGTTGAGGTCATCCCTCGCAAAGGAGCTTTTGTCAAACGCATTTCGCCCCGTGATATTGAAGAACATTTCCCGGTCCGCTCGGTGCTCGAAGGGCTGGCCGCCAAACAGGCCTATTCGAAGATACGCGCAAATGACCTCGAATTAATGGAACGAGCGCTGGCCCGGATGAAAATTGCCGCCGAAAACGAAGATACAAAAAATTACTGGAAACAGCACATTATATTTCATGAGATTTTCATCAATTCGTGCGGAAATCAGTTGCTGATCAATCTTCTGAAAACGCTTAGGATGCAAATCATGTGGTATCGGCTCTCCTATCAGTACTACCGGGAGGACTTCAGCAATTCATACAGAACGCACGAAAGAATCATGGCGCTTTTCAGAAATAAGAATACGGATCCGGAGAAGCTTGAAGCGGCCGTCAGGACTCACATTGACGTAGCCGTCAACAAATTTATAGGCTACCTGAACAAGCAAAAGAAAATCAAGTCACCCGCAAAACAGGAAAGAGGCGTCTCATGATCATTCATAATTCCGAGAATGGCGTTGATAAGAATATGACTAAATTGCTGGAAATGATACCTCCGCTCGCCCGGTACACCCGGAACATGGGAGTGCCGTTTATAATCAGCTGGGCGCACCGGCTATCCGGCTTATTGCTGGTATTTTTTATGGGGTTCCATATTTTCACCCTCTCCTTTCTTGCAACGCCCGGTGCGTATGCGGATAAAATGAAGATATACCATCTGCCGGTGTTGAGTTTCCTCGAATGGGCTCTGGCCATACCGGTCATATTCCATGCGTTGAACGGCGGGCGGCTGATCCTGTACGAGAGCTTCAGATTCCGGAAAGATGACGTGCTGCTGAAATGGGTGACCGGTCTGACCATTATATATACGGGGATATTGGCCGTGCTGATGCTGACGGGAAATCAGAACGTATCTCCGGTATTCTTTTGGTTTATAGCCGTATCGGCCGCATTGACAACGTCGTATGGACTATACACCCGCATCTGGGACACGCATCACATTTGGAGCTGGAAACTCCAGCGGATTACCGGCGCCTTTCTGCTTGTTATGATACCCGCCCATTTCCTCTTCATGCACCTGAACCCCCAGATCGCCAAAGATGTTGGCGAGGTTACGCTGAGAATGCAGAATCTGTGGATCAAACTGACAGATGTACTTCTCGTCGCATCCTCACTTTACCATGGCGGCTATGGCCTGATCTCTATCCTTAATGATTACACAGCCTCGAAAGAGCTGCGGGCGTTCGGCATGGCAGCGATTATGGCAGCCATTGGGATCGCTGCATGGTTCGGTTTAAAACTGATTGTATTGATCTGAGTCTGACAGCAATGGAATTTCGCAGCCTATATCAGCAAAGATATATTAACTGGAGATTGTAAAATGGGAAATATGTTTAAATTGTCTTCCAGAATTCAATGTGATGTGCTTATCGTCGGCGCCGGCGGCGCAGGTCTCCGTTGCGCCGCCCACATACTGGAAAAGAGACCGGGGACCAAAATCATTGCGGTAACAAAGGTATCACATCCTCAAAAATCCCACACCAGCACGGCCCAGGGAGGTCTGGCGGCTGTCGACCCCAAAGATCTTGTCGACAAACCGATCTATCACATGTTTGACACGTGGAAGGGTTCCGATTGCATGGCGGACCAGTCCGTCGTCCGGAAGATCGTCGATGCGGCATGGGAGGAAATCGTCTGGCTGGAGAACAGGGGAATGCACTTCACACGGGACGAAGAAGGGCGGTTGAGCAAGCGGACCTTCGGAGGTCACACGGTGCGTTTCGGTGAGGGAACCGCTTTCAGGGCCGTATTCGAGGCGGACAGAACCGGAAAAGGCATAATCGATAACGTATGGGGAGAAGCTCTCAAGGGTGGAGTAACTTTCCTTGACCAAGCCCTCCTGACCGAAATTCTTTTTCAAAACGGCCGTTGCGTCGGATCTGTGCTTTTCATGGAGAAAACGGGAGAGTTCGTGGGAGTTTCAGCCAAAGCCACTGTATTGACCACCGGCGGTTGCGGACAGGTATTTCGGGTGACAACCAACTGCCGTCAGAACACCGGCGATGCGCATGCTGTAATTCTGCAGGCAGGACTGCCCTTGATGGACATGGAGGCTGTCCAGTTTCACCCGACAGGAATTGTGGGCCCTGGGATTCTGGCCAGTGAGACGTTGCGTTCCGTGGGCGGTATTCTGAGAAATAAGGATCTGGACCCGTTCATGGTGAAATACGCGCCTAAAATGAAAGAAATGGCGCCCAGAGACCTTGTGGCCCGCGCCATTGAAACGGAAATCCGCGAAGGGCGGGGCATACTGAACCCCGATCATAACATCGAACATGTGTGGATCGACTTGCGACACCTTTCAGATTATGTACATAAGGTTCAAATCCCCGAGGTCAGCGGGTTTTTCAAACAGTTCATGAATCTTAACCCGCGAACGCATCTTTGCCCTGTAAGACCCAGCAACCATTATCAGATGGGGGGAATCCCGACCAATGCTTTTGGAGAGGTGCAGAAATCTCCCGACACGGTCATTTCCGGACTTTATGCCGCGGGTGAATGCGGATGCGCCAGTTTTCACGGTTTCAACCGTCTGGGCACAAACTCCATTCTGGAACTGATAACCATGGGACGCTTTGTGGGGGAGCGTGTGATCCAGTACATGGAGGAGGTAGCCGGAAGCCTTCCGGCTGATGCCGGAGAGAGGACATTTTCACAGTTCTCCCAATATCTGGAAAACAGGAATGAAGAGAATATCGAACAGATACGCGAAGAAATGCGGCGCATGATGACGGAAAATGTTGGAGTGTTCAGGACGGAGGAAGGTCTGAACACGGCAATCAGCACCCTCTCCGCTTATAAGGAGCGAGTCAGCAGAGCCGCTCTCCGCTGCCGGGGCCTTCAAATGAACCAGGAGCTGATACAGCGATGGGAACTGGACAATCTCTTAAGCGTATCCATGGTGATAGCGCAGGGAGCTCTCAGGCGGCGGGAATCCCGTGGAGGCCATGCGCGGATTGATTTTCCGCAGCGTCGCGACGAATTCAATTGTCACACATTGGCATATATGGCGGATTTCGGAAAGATCAGGTTTGCGGATCGGCGCGTAGACATGAGCATTTATGACGCAAAAGAGGACAACTTTGAAAAATTCGGCATGATTGAGAGAAAGTATTGATAATAAACCCCTGTAAACGGGACTATTTTCATTATCCCTTGAGAGGTGTAAGTCAGGTTTGTGCAGGAAAACGCCGGAAAAAGAACCGGCTTACAAAAAATACGATCATTGCCAAAAATGGAGCTAAAACATGAAAGAGAGCTATTCACTGATTTTCAATATCAAGCGATATGATCCGGAGACCGGCAAATCCTGGTTTCAGGAGTACCGGATTGAGGCGGGTCGAATTTTGAGATTTACCGATGTGCTGCGGAAAATCAACAAGGAACTGGATCCGACCTTAGCGTGGAATTCGTCGTGTGAGCACGCCCAGTGCGGCTCCTGCTCGGTTATAATCAACGGCAAGCCTATGCTGGCCTGTGAATTGCTGGTTGAAAACGCAGTTGAACAGTTTGGAACGACCACCTTCAGGATTGAACCGGTCACCATTGCTCCGGTGCTCCGTGACCTGGTGGTGGATCTGGAAAAGGCGTATGACCGAATTCACCGGATCCGGCCGTTTATCATTAACCCTTCCCAGAACCCGAACAAGGGGCAGGAGTACCGGATTCCACCCCGCGTAATGGAGAGGTATCTGGAAGCCACCCGGTGCATCAACTGTTTTTGCTGCGCCACCGCTTGCATCAGTTCACATAAAAGCTTTATCGGACCCAATGCGGTAATCGCCAGCCTGGTTCGAATCATGGACCCCAGAGAAGATGCAACGGAGGAGCGCCTCAAACTTCTGTACAGTGACGAGGGGGTCTACCGATGCCACACCTCAATGGCTTGTTCCAACGTGTGCCCCAAGAATATTGATGTGGCTCACTTCATCGGCTTAGTTAAAGACGGCGACTTTTAATGGATCATGTCTCTTTCGATATCATCATAATTGGAAGCGGAGCGGCAGGGCTGCGCGCGGCCATATCGGCACGCGAAGCAGGTCTTTCAGTCTGCGTGGTATCGAAGGGGAGTCCCGGCAAATCCACCTGCACCGGTTTAAGCGGCGGCGTGATGGCCGGAAGCGCGCACGGGGACACGCACGACACCCATCGTCAGCGCACCGTCACGGCCGGCCGCGGACTGAATGAATCCGTACTTGTCGATATCCTGGTCGATGAGGCCCCTCTCAGGCTGAATGAACTGGTGCTCTGGGGGATTCATGCCGATGCGATAAAAGGATATCTCTATGCCAGGGGGCGTCCTCCTGTGCTCGGAGAGGAGATCGTTCGCTGTCTTCTGAGAAAAAATAAGGAGCTCGGTACCCGGTTTTGGGGTAATCTGCTGGTCTCCGATCTGCTGGTCCGTAGCAGCACCGCAGGAGTTAGCGCCTTCGATAAATTGTCGGATAAATGGGTTGCGCTTACAGCCAAAGCAGTGATCATCGCAACAGGCGGAGCATCCGCGCTTTATCTCCGCACCGATAACCCAAGACGTATCCTCGGTGATGGTTATCGTTTGGCTTTAGAGGCCGGGGCGGTGCTTCAGGACATGGAGTTCGTCCAGTTTTATCCTTTTTGCCTGTCCGAACCCGGAGCGACAGCACTGGTAATTCCTCCGAAATTAGCTGACCGCGGCCGGCTCATGAATGACGATGAAGAAGATATCCTGGAAAAATACGAAATTACGGAACGACCGGCAGGCGAAAGGGCAAGAGACCGACTTTCCCAGGCGCTTTTCAAAGAAATCTACCGAAACTGTAAGAAAGTCCGGCTCGACCTCCGGAATCTATCCGATGAAGACTGGCGGATTGATCCGTTTTCCGCTTCCTTCAGAGAATTGCTTTCAGGGCGCTATGGCGCCGGTAAAAAACCCCTGCTCGTTGCGCCTGCAGCCCATCACAGCATGGGAGGGATAAAAATTGATACTACAGGAGCCACCTCGGTGCCGGGTCTCTTTGCCGCAGGAGAGGCGGCTGGAGGGTTGCACGGAGCCAACCGGATGGGGGGAAATGCGCTGAGCGAGACTCTCGTTTTCGGGGCCAGGGCGGGATGCGCAGCGGCCGCCTGGGCAGGCCAGTCGGATTGCGGAGACCGGCAGCCCGTAGTAAAGGCGCTGGCGGAAAGAGCCCGCAACTGGGAAAGCGGCACATGCTTTGAATCAGGACTTAAGGAACGCCTCAGAAATATAATGTGGGAGGATGGCGGAATTATCAGGGAAGAGAAGGGGCTCTCCCGGGCGCTGGGCATCATAAAGGACATTCAGACAGAGGCATCTGCATCGTCATCCGGGACGAACGGCAAAGGATTGCTCGATCTTATCGAGCTTCGATCCGCGGCAGAGGTAGCCGCTATCATCCTCGAAGCTGCATTGATGCGGCGCGAGAGCCGGGGAGCTCATTTCAGAGAAGATTATCCTGATCAGAACGATTCTGAGTGGCAAGGACACCTTCAGGTCCGTCTTGCTCCCGGCGGTGAAAATGTCTGGCAGTTTGAACCAATAACAAAAAGCGACCGAATTGTTGCCGCCTGACCAATCGAACCAGAGAGGTCATTGATCGAAAAGTGAGGTCAAAAAATGTCGGAAAATGGATTTCATGGTGTTTTTCCATATCTCGTTTCCCCTGTTGATGCTTCAGGCGAAATAAAGACAGAGGTCCTTGAGCGTCTTTGCGAGGACCTCATCCAGGCGGGCGTTCATGGCCTGACGCCCCTTGGTTCTACCGGTGAATTTGCCTATCTTTCGTGGACGCAGCGCCGGCGCATAGTGGAAATTGTCATCAATTCGGCGCGGGGCCGTGTTCCTGTTATCGCGGGAGTTGCATCCACAACTATTGCCGATGCCGTCTCACAATCACGCGAATACGAACGTCTTGGCTGCAGCGGCATACTCGCTATTCTCGAATCCTATTTTCCGCTATCCGATGAAGGTGTCTTTTCCTACTTCAATGCGATTGCCGAGTCCGTTTCGGTTCCTATCGTGCTCTATACGAATCCGAACTTCCAGCGTTCCGATTTAAGCCTGCCTGTCATTGACCGGTTGAGCCATATACCCAATATCAAATATATCAAGGACGCCTCGGCCAATACGGGGCGACTGCTTTCCATCATTAACCGGATGGGAGACAGAATGAAAGTTTTTTCAGCCTCCGCGCATATCCCGGCTTGCGTAATGCTTATCGGAGGAGTGGGCTGGATGGCCGGTCCGGCATGCGTTGTGCCGCGTCAGAGCGTTGAGCTTTATGATCTGTGCAGGAAAGGGTCGTGGGATGCCGCCATGGATCTTCAACGGCGTCTCTGGTCACTGAACCAGGCCTTTGCCAAACACAATCTTGCTGCCTGTATTAAGGGGGGACTTGAACTGCAGGGGTATCCCGTAGGCGCTCCGCTGTTACCACAGGCGCCGCTCTCCACTGAAGGAATTGAAGAAGTAAGGCGCGCCCTTGCCGCGGTCGGCGCGCTGTGAGAGTTTTATATAACATCTGATTAAAGGATAAAAACCATGAACAAGAAACGCTACGAAGAAGGTTTGGCCGTCCGGAGGGCTGTATTGGGGACTGAATACGTCGACAAGTCACTTCGTTCGGCAGATGAATTCACGCGGCCGATGCAGGAACTGGTTACCGAATACTGCTGGGGTGAAATATGGACCCGGCCTGGCCTCGACCGCAGAACCCGGAGCTTCCTCAACCTTGCCATGCTGACAGCCCTGAACCGCCCGCATGAAATTAAACTGCATATCCGCGGTGCGTTGAACAACGGACTCACCAGAGAGGAGTTGATGGAGGTCTTTCTGCAGAGCGCCATCTACTGCGGCGTTCCCGCCGCACTTGATGCTATGCGCGTCGCCAGGGAGGTCTTTGCCGAGATTGACGGAGGTAAATGAAAACCATATGAAAACCGCATTCATTATTTTCGACCGGATGACGGCGCTTGATCTTATCGGAGCATATGACCCGCTCACGCGTCTCAAGACCATGAACCTGGTGCCGGATTTCAACTGGAAGATCTGCGCCTTTACGGAGAAGGTCTCCGATGACAGAGGTCTCCGCTTCTATCCCGACACGGTTGCCGAGCCTCTTGGCGGATATGACATGATTGTCGTTCCCGGAGGTTTCGGAACACGCACTCTTCAGCATGACAAGTCTTTTATCGGCTGGTTGCGATCTGCCGTCCCGGTGAAACTGAAAACATCAGTCTGCACGGGAGCGCTTCTTCTGGGTTCGGCGGGGTTCCTCGAGGGAAAACGCGCTACAACACACCTGAGTGCCTTTGAGGAATTGAAAC
>CAZOEH010000107.1:0-2722 GCA_964578785.1 uncultured Desulfonema sp.
CCATCTACTGCGGCGTTCCAGCCGCCATCGATGCGATGCGCGTCGCCAAGGAAGTCTTTGTCGAGATCGATGGAGGTAAATGAAAACAATATGAAAACTGCATTCATTATATTCGATCGGATGACAGCGCTCGATCTTATCGGAGCTTATGACCCGCTCACTCGTCTCAAATCAATGAATTTCGTGCCGGACTTAAGCTGGGAAATGTGCGCTTTTACAGAAAATGTCTCTGATGACAAAGGTCTCCGCTTTTTTCCCGGCACTGTTGCAAAATCGCTGGACGGATATGATCTGATTGTCGTTCCCGGAGGTTTCGGGACGCGTGCCCTTCAGCATGACAAATCTTTTATCAACTGGCTGAAATCGGCTGCCCCGGTAAAGCTTAAGGCATCCGTCTGCACGGGAGCGCTTCTTTTAGGCTCTGCGGGATTTCTTTCCGGAAAACGCGCCACGACACACCCGAGTGCCTTTGAGGAATTGAAGCTCTATTGCGCCTCCGTGGAAACCAGTCGGATTGTTGACGAAGGGGATGTCGTAACGGCGCGAGGAGTTTCATCATCTCTGGATCTTGGACTTCACCTGGTGGAACGGATCGCAGGCAGCGAAGCGAGAGCCCGTATAGCGAAACAGATGGATTATCCGCATTAAATCTTTGGATAATTGAAACAAAAAGGCTGAA
Organism: uncultured Desulfonema sp.; assembly: GCA_964578785.1. GTDB lineage: Bacteria > Desulfobacterota > Desulfobacteria > Desulfobacterales > RPRI01 > RPRI01. The sequence goes on from CAZOEH010000107.1 coordinate 680, forward strand.
AGGAGTATACATCCTCCTTTCAGCCTCATATGTTGGTTATACCAAGATCCCCGCTTGCCGGCCTATGAAAAAAAACTGCCCGCCATTTATGCCGCCGTCTGCGGCTCGCTCTTCGGCGGGGCAATAATCCGGTGGCGTACAACACCGTAAATCACCGCCGGGAGAATGATACAGGCCAGGATGAGAGACACATTTTTATCCGGATAGAACAGCACCAACAGCGAGACAAGGCACATAGCTATGCGCAGCGATATATTTGCGCTCTGTCCTTGGACGAACTTTCCGAATATGGCAAAGGATATGCCACAGCAGCCGATCGCTACAAGCAGCGTAGCTATGATCTGTGGCCAACCAGGGTTTACGACCATGTCTGTGCGGACAAAGATCGCAAAGGTCATAATCGTGATAGGCAGGCACATTTTCAGAGCCTGCCACATGGTCTTCATGAAAGACGCCTACGCGATCCGTGCCGCGACCGCCGCAGCGAGCGAGGTCGGTGGCGACAACTCGCCCCAGACAGCGACCAAAAAGCAGAAGATATGGGCGCTCCATGGATCTATGCCCAGCTTTCTCATCGGGTCGACAACTATGACAGCGAGTACGATATATGTAGCCGTAGGCGGAAGACCGGCGCCTACGAGCCAGCCGAATATCCACGCCATCACAACCATGGCTGCGATGTGAAATTCACCTATCCGCAGGAGTATCCCTCCCATCCGGTTGATGAAGCCTGTTACTGTGAAAAGACCGATCATAATCCCGAGTATCGCCAGCAAAAGAAGCAGATAAGAGGTCATCTCGGCGTGCATCTCGATCATCGTACGGATGTTTTTTAAGATATTATCTTTCTCTGTTGCCGGGTCCTTCCGCATATATTTGAAATAAAGAAACATGAGAAGAAAGAGTCCAAACAAGATGGCTCCGGTATAGAGGCCGGCTAACTGTTCGCCATAATTGAAAACCCCCATCAGGATGGTAAGGTAGATGACTCCGAAGAAGAATATTGCCGTCTTGAGCTGTTCATAGATTGGCATAACCATTCTTTCAATCGGTGCGCCGGGCATCAGACTGATGCTCACCAGATAAACGGAAAGGGAGAGAGAGGTGTAGTAGACGAAGGCAAGGGAAAAGCCGCGTATTACAACGCTCCAGTAAGAAACACCGAGGAACTCAGCCATCACGAAACCGGCCACCGCCATAACAGGCGGCATGATAAGACCGCCCATCGACGCCCCGGTCTCCACCGCCGCAGCGAACTCCCCCGGAACTCCGAAACGTTTCATCATCGGAATTGTAAAACTGCCGGTGACGGCCGCATTGGCCGCGCCGCTGCCGCTGATCATGCCGACCGCGGATGATGCGAGTACCGCAGTCTGGGGGATCGTATGGCGCGACCTGCCGGCAAGCCTCTGCATGAAACTGACCATAGCGCTCTGGGCGTCAAATCCGTTTGCGGCTGCAGCAAGAAGCAAAAATGCCGCTATGGTCGTCAGGGCTATCTGCGCGTATTGTCCGTAAATGCCTGTTGAAAGCTCAACCGTGCTCGATGTGATTACCCGGTAGAAGGTGGTTCCCGGATGCCAGAAAAAATCGATCGGGCTCAGAAAGCCCCACAGAGTATATACCACCAGAATTACATTCATCCAGAAAAGCTCCGAATGGGCAACCCGTGAGAGTTCCATCACCAGCAGGAACACCAGAAGGCCCATGATGAAGTCCTGCGTAGTATATGATCCCTGCCTCCAGATCGAGATATCCTCATATTCCGTGTGAAAATGGTAGAAGGCATAGATACATATGCCGATGTAAATTATAACAATTATATTATTTGCGATCTTTGGCAGCTTTTTGTAGATGAAGCCATTTTTGTGCATGTGCAGGATCCGAATCATCAGGGCGACCGGCACAAGGTTTGCCACCAGTTCGCTGGCTCCGCCGAAGCCGGTGTAAAAATACCAGCATAACCATCCGAACATAAATATCGAAATCGCGAAAATGACGTTATTTAGATTTACATGGCTTTTAATTTGGTCACTCAGCATG
>CAZOEH010000107.1:2822-8778 GCA_964578785.1 uncultured Desulfonema sp.
AAGTCTTTCGCCATGGGCGTGAAACCGGGATCGGCCTTGGCAAGATTTTCGCGCTCCTTATAGAAGCTGCTCAGCATCTTGTAGACGACATCTTCGGGCATATCAGCGCGCACGTTGTAGCCGAAGAGGAGCGGTACACCAATGATAGTCTTCACGCCGACATCCTTGCTGAAAGCATCCTTCGGGTTTATCTCTACCGGGGTTAGATTTGCCGCTTTCAGTTTTTCAATTTCGGCCGGGCTCGGATTGATTATAGCAAGATCAAGTCGCAGCTCCGTCTCTCTCCAGTATGAAGCGAGCGATCTGCCTGCGGTTGTATAGGCTACAGCGCCAATAACGGTTCCGGCCTGAAGCGCATCACCCTGGGCAGGCTCGCCGATCTGTACATGTTTGAACTCATATCCGAGAGCTTTGAAAATGCGCTGGAAATTCAGCCAGTTCATGAAGCCGGCAGGAGTGAAAAATACCGGTTTGCCGCTGAAATCGGCAAGAGATTTATACTGACCGGCTTTTGATGCAGGTACGGCCATAAATGATTCCATCGGATAGGCATACCATGTGTGTACCATTTTCGACTTTTTGGCTGTATAACCCTTGAAGCTCCCCTCACCTGCATAAAGCGGCGTTATTCCGACGTCTGCCGTGTAGCCGATTTCCGCATCGCCGTCCATTGTCGCCTTCATTGCGGCAGTCGTTGACGGATAGGGATTGACCGTGACGGTGTATTCGCCGCCAAGGGCATCCTCAAGCACCTTGGTCATTTGGGCCGCGACCTTGTACCCGTAAGAACCGGTACTGGATGTGGCCCAGCGGATTGACTTGCGCTCCGCGGCATAAGCCGGATCGAGCGCCGAAAAGGCGAAGATGGCAGTAAGGGCCACCACGCATACTGTAAAAACGAAACCTGCTCTTCTCTTTAGCATTGCTTTCCTCCTTATTTTATTAATGTTAACAAACGCCAGGTAGTCTTTTTTAATGACTTATGCGGCCAAAAAAACAAAAAATCCCTCCTGTTTATATACCGGCAACACACTACGAGAAGCTGAACTGTTGCCGACATATGAATCGTATTTAGATGATGTCTATCATTTATGAAATGCTGTGTCAATCCGATGAATTCTGATTTTACTGTAAGACTTTTTCTTACAAATTTAAATTTTGGGGTCATCTCCAAAAGAGTCGGTGATACTGTCAGGGTTCAAGATGTCAAGGATTCCGCTTGCCCTCTTGAATCCCCGAACCTTTTTACCCAGCTGACCCCCCATGTCCGGCGCAGGCACAACGAAGCATGAGAACACAGGAGCCAGGAGTCAGGAGCCGGAATAACCATGATATTGTTTTTCTTCTGTATTCTGAATTCTGACTCCTGTATTCTCTTATTAAATGTTATGGTTCAACGAGCCGGTTCTGGATAGCAAACCTTGAAAGCTCGGCGTTATTCCGCAGGTTCAGTTTTTTCAAAAGCCTGAATCTGTAAGTATCTACCGTTTTTATGCTTATTCCGTATGCGGAGGCTATCTCACGGTTCGTATGTCCCATAGCAAGGCGTCTTAGGACCTGAAGCTCTCTCGTTGAAAGTGAATCGAGAGGAGATTGTCCCTGTGACCCCCTTGCGACACGCAGGGCAAGCAGGTCGGTTGCTTCAGCCGAAAGATACCGGCTTCCGGCATGCACTTTGCGTATCGCATTTACCAGCTGTTCTGGCGCAGATCTTTTCGTTATGTATCCCATTGCGCCCGCTTCGATCGCTCTTATGACATATTGTTCTTCCTCGTGCATTGTAAGTATTATCACAGGCAGCTTCGGATAACCGGCATGAAGCTGAGCCGTGACTTCGAGACCGTCGAGCCCCGGCATTGATATATCAATCACGGCGACATCGGGCTGTTCTTTCTGAATCTGCTGTAAAGCCCCTTTACCGTCCGATGCTTCGGCTATAACTTCCATGTCCCCGCTCTCCTCGACTATACGGCGAAGACCGGCCCTGACTATACTGTGATCATCCGCGATAAAAACTTTTATCATTAGAGACTCCTGCTTTGTTCATCTGCCGGAACACTGAACGATATTCTGGTTCCGTTTTCAACCCCGGACTGCACCTGAAGAAAACCACCAACAAGTCCGGCCCTTTCTCGCATTCCTGCAAGACCTAGTCCTTCAGCCTCTCCCAGTTTAGACATGTCGAAGCCTTTGCCGTTATCAGAAACAACAAGTGTCATAATGCCGTTCTCGAACCGTAAGATCACGTCAACCCTGTTCGCACCGGCATGTCTTGCCACGTTAGTCAGAGTTTCCTGTGTAATACGGTATGAAGCCGTAGCAATTGTCTCATTTAACGCCGGCACGTTATAATGCTCAAATATGCAGGTAATTCCCGTGCGTCTTTCAAAATCGGAAGTATACCATTCCAGTGCGTCAACCAATCCGAGATCGTCGAGAACTCCGGGCCGGAGACGTATGGCCATGTTCCTTACATCCTGGATATTCTTGTCAACGAGATCACACATGGAAAGAGCTCTCGAAGCCGCCTTTTCATCCGTTTCCTTAAGTCTCTCATACATCCAGACCGAATCCATTCTGAGTGCAGTCAGAACCTGGCCTAGCTCATCATGGAGTTCGCGGGCAATCGCGTAACGTTCTTTTTCCTGGCTTTCAATAATACTTCCGGAAAGCCTCCTCAACTGATCCTGGGCTTTTTCCAGGGCTGTAATATCGGTTAAGATAGCACAAACACCGTTTATGGACCCTGCTTCATCAAAAAGGGGAAATTTGACGGAAATGTATGTATGAATCCCTTCATCGTGTTTTATATTCTCTGTAGACTGACAGCCCTGCTTTTTTTCCAGAACCGTCATGTCCGAATTTCTGAAAAGATCCGCGGTCTCTTCCGGAAGAATTTCATGATCGGTTTTTCCCCGTATCTCATCGTTTTTAACCTTGAACAATTCTTCAAATCTTGAATTAACGAGTATGTAACGGCCTTCCAGATCCTTTGTATAAACAACAGCGGGTATATTTTCCAGAATCCCGGCAATCTCCCTTGTCCGCTTTTTTACCTGCAATTCAAGATCTTTGGAATAACGGCTGAGCTCTTCTTTTGCTATTTTAAGAGCCTCTTCCGCCCTGTTCCGTTCGGTAACATCGATCGATATGGCCAGAGATCTTATTATTTTACCGCCTGAATCCCTGTCCGCAATCGCCGAGAGTATTATATCCATCTCTTCGCCGTTTTTTTTGACAAACCTGTACTGCGCATCCTTATAATAACCTTTTTTGAAAAATTCCGGGATAACAACCTCTCTTGCGAACCTTTTTGAGTCTTCCGAAATAAAATCGGTTATCATTTTCCCGATAACATCTTCTCTTTCATATCCCATTACATCAAGCCAATACCCGCTGACGCTCACAAGGCGTCCGTCAGGATCAACGGAATGGAGCATGGCGGGTGTGTTGTTGTATAAAGACCTGTATCTTTCCTCACTTTCACGAAGAGCGTTCTCCACAGATCTTCTGAGCGAAAGCTCTTCTGCAGCTTTCCCGTAAAGGAAAAAAACCGAAATACCGATAAGAACGGTCAGCGCAAGGACTATCGGGCCTGTAATCCGCAACAAAGGATCGGATACCACTTTTGAAATTGCGGAAAGACTGCGCAGATGTATAACCTTCCATCCCGGATAATCCTCCATATCGGTCCGGTTCATGAGATATCCGTTTCCATGTCCGTCTTTTGCGGATTTGTCATTTATCATGGTGAGGCCGTTCCAGTGCCACGGACCTTCTCCAAACTGCAGCGATGCTGCGACAAGGGCTATCTCATCGGAAGAAAGCTTTGTTATAGAATTGTAAATCCAGTCGTTTCTGTTTGAAATAAAAATTATGCCGTGCGGGTCAGTTACAAGCAGAATCTCCTCAGGCGAAAGAGACAGCTCTTTTTCAATCATCTGGATGGATACTTTTATCACTGCAACACCTGCCGGCTTATCTTTCTCCCTGCCGTAAACAGGATAGCTGTAATAAGCGCCTCTTTTTTTCGATGTTGTTCCGAGGGCAAGATATGTTGCCGGTTTGTTTTGAATAGCCTGTATGAAATATGGCCGGAATGAGAAATTGTGACCCACAAAACTGTCCGCGTCATTCCGGTTGCTGGATGCTGTCGTATTTCCCTTGCTGTCGATAAGGTAACAGACCTCAATACCCAGCGAATCCTTGAAATGATCAAGTATATCATTTGCATCAATTATAGTAACATTATCAGGCTGTTGTATATAGTCTGAAGCCTCCTTCATGCCGGCAAGTGTCCTTACGGATTTTCTGTGTTCGGAAAGCAGAGAAGAAAGGTTGGTTTTTATCATTTCAAGACGGGCAACCGCCTGACGTTCAGCTTCTTTAAATGCCGATTCCTTAAGTGATGAATAATAAAGATAGCCTCCTGCTGTCGCCGACAGGAAAGCCAGCAGAGAGAGAACCATAAGTATTATTCTAAGCTTCAAGGATAGATTACTCCGGTAAAAAATTCGCCCTGGCCGGGAAGGCGCGTAAATTTCGATTTATCCAATATTATTACAATGTTTTCGGCAAATCAAACATAAAAATCAGACCCGGCCTTTATTATCTTTTTATTTTTTTTTAATTTGCAGCCAAACCGCAACAGCTACATCTCTCACCGGAATTTGATTTGGAAATATCCATTTTCCATGCTCATCCTCCCGGCTAAGGCTGACTGATAACAAGCAGATTAAAAGAAGCCTCAATAGAACTTATTTGATTTAAATAAATTTTGGGGTAAAATGCAGACATAATCCGATTATGTCTAAAAAAGGAGGTATCCTTCGATGTCTGCAACCCGAAAAATCCGCAAGGTCTTAAAAAGCAAACCGACAATTGAAGGTGCGGGTGTTCACCTTAAAAGGGCTTTTGGATTCAGCGAAGTGCCCGTGTTCGACCCTTTCCTGCTTCTTGATGATTTCCGCTCCGATAATCCGGAACAGTACGTAAAAGGTTTTCCCTGGCATCCTCACCGCGGGATCGAAACAATCACCTATATTCTGGCCGGAGTTGTAGAACACGGCGACAGCCTCGGAAATAAAGGAATTATAGACTCCGGAGATGTACAGTGGATGACCGCCGGAAGCGGGATAGTCCACCAGGAAATGCCAAAAGGCGATGGAAACGGAAGAATGTACGGATTTCAGCTCTGGGCCAATCTGCCGTCACGGGAAAAGATGATGGAACCGCGATACAGGGATGTAGCGGAAAAACAAATACCAGAGGTCAAGCTGGCCGACAGCACTACCATCAAAATCATTGCGGGCGAAGTATCCGGCATTAAGGGTCCGGTGCAGGATATTGTCATTGATCCTGAGTATATCGACGTTACAGTTCCTGCGAATTCGGAATTCAGACACCCCATGAAGCAGGGCCATACGGCCTTCGCATACATAATCGACGGCCAGGGATATTTCTGCAGGGAAAAAAACCCTTTCACGTATGAAGTGGAAGGAATAAATTACTTTGATATTCAGCGCGATCCGTTTGTAAGCAACGGAACAATCGTTCTGTTCGATGACGGTGACGAGATAAGGGTCTTTACCGAGAAACATAAAGTGAGATTCCTTCTGATTTCCGGCAAGCCCATTGGTGAACCCGTCGCATGGTATGGTCCTATTGTTATGAATACTCATGAAGAATTGCGGATCGCTTTTGAGGAGTATAACCAGGGTACTTTCATCAAACACAAAAGATGAATGAAAGGATGACCACCCCGGCCATCAACATAATTGACAAAACCACATCGATCATGATATCGTAATACATAATAGATCGATGGAGGTATTGACATGCAATCAGTAACCGTATCGCCAAAATATCAAGTCGTTATACCAAAAACAGTCAGAGAGGCATTGAATCTTCGTCCGGGCCAAAAAATGCAGGTTGTCGAATATGCCGGACGCATTGA
>CAZOEH010000108.1:0-6124 GCA_964578785.1 uncultured Desulfonema sp.
TCCGTCAATGATTGCCATCTGCAGGGCCAGTTGCCCGACTCATTCGCTCCGCTCTGCATCGCTCCGGCTCTTCGTCGGCCCTTTTTTAATAAATAAATATATTGAGGCTGTTCAAGAGATACTGCCGAGTTTAGCGACAAAAGAAGGCCTTTTTATGATCCGGCATGAAAAGATTCATATACAGGGAGGTCTGGTCATTTCAAGAAGAACTGGAGCCTGAAAAGTGCGCCCACGGATCTAATCATCATTTCTATGAGCTTATTTTGTGGCGGGGCTGAAGGAGGCATTCGTTTTATAAAAGCAACAGCAACGGCAGGAAGGGTTCGATAATATCAATTCTGGCAAAAATAAACATAACTTTATTAAAATAAAAAATCATGATATGTGAGTCATGTATTTTCAACCCCCCGCGTTACTGAAACGGGGGAACATCATTTACTTACCCACACAAACAACAATATGAAATATTATTGGTTAAGCGAGTTATAGCGTCGTATTATTTAATGATCTTATCTATATGATATTTAATATTAATTGTTTAGCTATCTAAATCTATTTGATTTTTCGTTTGGTTTATTAAAATTAATCACATCGTATAAAAACGAGAAGCAACTTAATATATAATGATAGGCAAGAAAGTGGCGAACAGATGATCCTAGAAACAATCTCGGTCACAGCAGGGAAGGAACTATTTAAGTGCGTTGTCACTGATGCATGGCAAGCCATGTCGAAAGTTACTTCCGCAAAACTGAAACTATGGAACACTGAAGCGAAAATCAGTGATCTCTATAAGAAGATCGGAAATGTGCGACGAGTTAAGACAATCTGGCAGGTCGACAAGGCTGTTGACATCTCATCATTTTACTGTGATTCTCACGTCGTTATTAACAAATCTCGCAAAATCATTGATCAATTAGACGACTTTGGCACCGCCGACAATCTCCTCATAGAAGGTATCGCCGGTCAGGGTAAGTCGATCTTTCTAAGATACCTTTGTGCAGTTGCCCTTGCTCAGGGCCGCTGCATTCCTATCTTTGTTGAGCTGCGGAAGATATCTGAGAGAGTGACTCTTATGGACCGTATTTTCGAGGAACTCGCCAACTTGGGACTGACCATCGATAAATCGATTTTTCATGCCCTTGCACAGTCTGGAAAGATCATCCTCTTTCTCGACGCATTCGACGAAATCCCCGAAAAGGAGAAAAAAAGGAGTCTCGCAGAAATGGAGGACCTTGCGTCCCGATACGATATGTTACAAATTATCGCAACATCGCGACCGCACAACCCCATCTCGATGTCCCATCACTTTACCAACGTCAAATTGGATAATTTTCAGAATGATGAGTACAAGTTCGTAATTCAAACCCTATCCAAGGGGGATGCTTGGGCCGACACTCTGATTGAGCACATCGAAAAACGTGCTCAACATATTCGCACCCTGCTTTGTACTCCTCTAATGGTCACCCTATTGGTATTGACGTATAAGTCACACAAACACCTTCCGAACAGACTCGCCGGTTTCTACGACTCTCTGTTCTTCACGTTGCTTCAGCGGCATGATGGCACAAAGCCAGGTTTTACTCGTCATCGTGCATGCGATCTGGATGATGAGCAATACCGACAAGTATTTGAAGCCCTCTGTATTATCTCGAAGGAGAACCCAGAGATGGTCTTCACATACAAAGACTTTTACAATATCACTCAACGTGCCCTTGATGAGGCACATCTCAAAGAGGGCGCGGCGAAGTATCTGGATGACATAATTAAGATTACATGTCTGATTGTCCACGATGGAGACGAACATCGCTTCATCCATAAGACAGTACAAGAGTACTACGCTGCCGCCTTTATCGAAAAAAAACCAGATGCATGGGCGCGCAAGTTCTATCAGCGGATGACAAATTACACTGCGTTCAGACGTTGGCAAGAAGAGCTCTTCTTTCTTCGGGAGATTGATCGTTATCGATACAATAAGTATTTCATGCTTCCCATAATACTGAAGTTCATAAATGTGACGGAGAAAGAACTATCGGGTAGCCCCAAACGTCTCACGCCGAGTCAAATTGAGAAGCACCTTGAACCTTATTCCCTGATTTTTGACCTACACACAACTGGCCCAACAAAAAAAATTGCGGTTGGTAGAGATGCCAGTAGTGTTAACTCATACTTCTTTGCTGATCAGTTTATGTTCCGGTTCTTTTCTCTAAATTTAAAGTCGCTAAAGGAGTCAATAGTAAAGGAGAAACTCGAAACTGTCAGGACTCTCAGGAAGAATAGCAAACTAATTTCCTTTGTTGATGTCTTTCGGGCGGGAATTATGCAAACGGAACTTATTAGCATCATCGAGAATAATACAAACATGCTCTTTGCACAAGCAAAGGAGATGAGCCAGCAAATAGCGTTAGACGACGGCGACAATATTTTAACCGGGCTCATTTAACGATAAGATTGGTCTTGGCACTCGGATGACTTACCAGAGCGTGTATCAATATGCTTAATGCTACAAGGTCGGAATGTAAAACGATTGTCACACTCAATTTTCAATAGTAGCAATTTGTTTCCAGTGCCCAACATCATCCATTCCAGGGAGCCAAAAGGGAAAAAACAGGGCACTCTTTCAAAATGATTGCTTATTTTTCATAATAGTTGAAAAGGAATAATTCTTATGAAACAAATATCTTTAATACTTTTATTTGTTTGTTTAATTGGAATCAATTTCGATTTTTGCAATGCGTCTGAGAAAAATGAAAAGCAGCTACCTAAAACAATCCAATTAATTGACAAATTTCAATCTGACCTTCAACTAATTAAAGATGCATTACAAGAAGTAAGGCGGGACCAGCTTAATTATCTCATAGAAAAGAATCTACTTAAAGAAGCATATTCCTCAAATATTCAAACGATAAATATTGTAATTATGATTACTCTTGGCGTTTTTACTATTATCGGTTTTTTAGGTGTAAAAAATATCAATGCCATCAAAGAAGAATTCCAAGAAGAATTAAATGGATTGAAGAAACTACGAGACAATTATGAGCAAAAATTTCTCGAAATTAAAACTGAACAGGATAATAATAAAATCAAATTTGAAGAGTTAAAAAACACAAATGAAGCACAAGATAAACGGCTTAAAATACTTGAATTACAAGAGAAAGTTCAATCTTTAATAAAAATTCGAAACTATACTCGTGCCCTTGAATATTTAACAATAGGTTTACAATTAGACTCAGAAGATATTACCATGTTAAGTCAAAAAAGGACTTGCTTAACATCTCTGAAGGACTACTCTGGTGGAATTCAATGTGCTAAGTTGCTTCTTGAAATTGATCAAGATAATATGGATGCTATCATTGATCTTGCAGAGCTTTATTTGATCACGCGTAATATTAACGAATATGATAAGTTAATAGAAAAGCATAAAACATCTATAATCGAAAAATGTACCATTTATCTGATTTGGTATTTCGACTTGATAAAACTATATTACAAAAAAGATTTAGATGCCATATTACAACATATAGAAAATGAAACCATTCAAAAATCAGAAGGAAGTGTTGTAAGGATACCAAACTGGATTTTCATTGATATTAAAAATGCTATAGAACTCGATGAAAAAACTCCGTTAAAATCTCTTCTTTTGAAGAGTATTGATTTTCTTGAAGGCAAAGCCGATGTTGCAGCTTTAAATATAGTTAAGTCGGGAGTGAAAGGCCAATAAACAATTTAACAACCAAATCAAATTTGGATTTGCCAAGGTGGGAATATGAATGATTTATTATATGAGTTAAAGACAGAATGGAAAAAAATTAAGGAATACAAAGATGTCGAAGTTGAATATTGGGTTCCTGATCAGTACCAAGCAGAGAAGTGCCCAGAAGGATGCGAACTGGAAATTTATGAAGACACCCCTGTAAAGTGGGGGCGTGTAACAAATCGTGATGTTTATCGTCAGACAAGGATATGCAGGAAACATGGTTTTGCACGAATTTATATTATAACCGGTTCTACTGCTTCGGCCTTAAATTGGAACCCGCAGAAATAAACAAACTATTATAAAGATTTATCCCCCAAACATCCCCCACTCAATTTTGTATTGTATATAATATGTTGTAATATTTATCTATTTATCTTCACCCTGCGGGTTCGATTCCCATGCACTTCCGCCACCCACCCTCTTTCACCTGTCCGGAAGATATATTTAAAGATGGGTTTGTTTGCAAGCTGTTTATGGCAGGAAGAATAACCGGCCGGAAAAGCGTATTTTGATTATCAGATACAGGCTTGAGAAAACTCCATCTGCAGGGACCGGATCAGATCTTTTACAGAAATTATCTCATTGATTCTGTATGCATTGGCTCCTGCAAAGGCGAATCCGTTTTTAAATTTGCCTTTTTTAGCGCCAGCAAGAGCTAGAGCTATGCAGTATGGACTTTTTGCAGTATCGCACATTTTAACGCACTGGTATGGACATTTGAAGGGTTTTTTATTACCGTTTTCAACCTCATCCAGAAACCGGTTCCGTACCGCGCGGCCTGGAAGCCCCACCGGACTTTTTATGATTACAAGATCTTCTTTTTTCGCATTAAGATAAGTCTCTTTGAATACGGAGTCTGCATCGCATTCATTGGTCGCCACAAACCGTGTTCCCATCTGAACACCGGATGCCCCGAGATTCATCATTTCGTGAATATCCGCGCCGGTAAAGATACCGCCCGCAGCAATAACAGGGATGGTTGTATTCCGCTCAGAAGCAATCGGTTTTACTGTTTCAATAACATCTTTAACAATTATCTCAAGGGCAAAATCAGGATCGTCTATCTGCTCCTTTTTCAAACCTAGGTGTCCACCCGCTTTAGGTCCTTCGACCACAAAAGCATCGGGAAGGTAGTTGTATTTTGCCAGCCATTTCTGACAGATCAGTCTGGCCGCACGGCCTGAAGAGACAATCGGAACAAGTTTTGTCTTTGCCCCGTTTACAAGATATCCCGGGAGATCCATCGGGAGTCCGGCACCAGAAATAATGATATCGACCGCCTCTTCTATTGATGCCTTAACAAGATCAGCATAGTGGGTCAATGCAACCATTATGTTTACCCCGATAATCCCGCTGGTCAACTCTCTCGCCTTCCGTATCTCCCGTTTAAGAGCTCTGACATTTGCCTCTGTCGGATTGACTTTAACATCAGGCTCATCGATACCGATCATAGCTGCCGCAATTATTCCGATACCACCCTCATTGGCTACAGCAGAGGCCAGTCCGGCCAATGAAATGCCGACGCCCATTCCTCCCTGTATGATAGGTATGCGGCTAATCATATCGCCTATTTTAAGCTCAGGAAAATCCATATAAAATCCTTCGTATTGAATATCAGTCTTTATACGATATCATCATGTAAAAATACTTATGGTTCGAAAAATACAGGGATAACTTCTGAATTGCAAAATATATCAGAGGTTTTACAAATGTTTTACAATCATCGTTTTTTTTCGAGCCTTGCCACAGACTCAATGTGCCAGGTGTGAGGAAACATGTCGACAGGCTGAACTTCTGTAACTTCATAGTATTCCTTGAGAAGGAAAATATCTCTCGCAAGAGTAGCCGGATTACAGGAAACATAAACTATTCTTTCAGGTGCTATATCCGTAACCTTCTTTATAACATCCTTGTGCATTCCTGCTCTCGGAGGGTCGATAATAATGACATCAGGTTTTTTGCTTATTTTTGAAAGGCTTTCCCTGATATCTCCGAGAACAAAAGTGCAGTTTGTAATACCGTTTGTAAGGCAGTTTTTTTTCGCATCGGAGACTGCGCTTTCAACAATTTCAAGGCCGGTAATCAATCCTGCATCGGCCGAAAGGAAAACAGGTATCGTACCTGTCCCGCTGTAAAGATCGAGAACCGTTTCCTTTCCGGAAAGTCCGGCAAATTCTTTTACCTTTTTATACAAAATTTCGGCGCCGGATGTGTTGGTCTGGAAAAAAGAGTTTGCCGATATTTCAAATTCAAAATCTCCTATTTTATCCTTTATGCAGGGAGAACCGGCAAGAACCGTTTCAGACTCTCCGATTGCGACAGCCGCTTTGCTTGAAGTTATATTGTTTATGACCGAAACCACACCGGGAT
>CAZOEH010000108.1:6134-8757 GCA_964578785.1 uncultured Desulfonema sp.
AGCAATGCGGATAGAGGCTCAACAATTTTACGGTTTTCAACTGAACTTATTATGTTCACCATCCAGTGTCCGTAAGCGGCGGAATTCCTGAGCATCAGAAAACGCCAGAATCCTTCATGAGATTTAATGCCGTAAGGGGGAACCCCCGAGTTCTTCATAAAAACCTTTGCATCCTCAAGAATTTTGTTCCCTTCTTCCGGTTGGAGAAGACATGTCCTGATATCAAGCACCTTATCGAAAGTTCCGGGAACATGAAGACCCATGGCAAAATCCATGCTATTTTCTCCCGATGCAAAATCAGATGGAAGCAGCCATTTTCTGTCCGAACATGAAAATTCCATCTTGTTCCTGTAACCGAATATCTTTCCCGACGGAATAGCCGGGTGAACAGGAACATTTTTAATTAAGCCTATATGTATAAGGGCTTCTTCGACATGCTGCCTCTTGTAATGGAGCTGCCAGTCATACTTAAGAAACTGCCATTTGCAGCCTCCGCAAAACCCGCTGTATTCACAGAGCGGTTTTGTTCTGTAAGGAGAAGGCTCAATAAGTTCGACTGTAACAGCCTCAGCAAAACTTTTCTTCTTTTTCACTATACGGGCTTTAACCCGGTCAAAAGGAACGGCTTTTTCCACAAAAACCGTAAGACCATCAACTTTGGCCAGACCTTTACCGCCAAAAGCCATCCCGGTTACCTCAACTTCAATAAAACCGCCCTTTTTTATGCTCAAATTATTTGTCCTTTAACCCAACCCCGATAAACGGGACTTATTTCACTACCTCGTTGAGAGGTGTAATTAAGTTTACGAAATAATTATTTACGTTCTTTTTAAGTACCCTTTGGGGGGTAGAAAACCGCATAAAATAATTTCTAACATACTGATTTCAATCCGTCTGATGCGCACATACCGTTGATGTATATAGTCTTAATTGCCGACAGAGCATCCGGAAGCTTTGATGGATCTCCTTTTGCCACAATAAATGTAGCTGCCATACCCTCTGCAATTACCCCAAACTCTTCTATTCCAAGCAAACTTGATCCATTAAAGGATGCGCACCTTATGGCTTCAGGCAATGAATATCCTGCCACAATCAGCAATTTAAGTTCCTCTATTACGGCAGATCCGTGATGCACTCCGATGCTTCCGGCATCTGTTCCGAGAGCAATCGTAACACCAAGATCCCTTGCCTTTGAAATCTGACCGAGCTGGTGATCAAGATTCATGCACGACACTTCATGTTCAACGCTCCCGTTTCCCACATGTTCCGCATATCCTTTCATGGTACAGGCAGTCGGAACCCAGGTAACGCCTTTTACAGCCATGATTTTAAGGTTTTCAGAACCCATGAAGAACCCGTGTTCAATTGAATTGCATCCGGCAGCAAGAGCAGCGGCTACCGGTTTTTTACCGTTTGCATGAACCATGACTCTGCGGCCGCTTTTTTGGGCAATCTTAACTACATCCGATAGCTCTTCGGCGCTGAACTGAGGTAGAGTCTCCTTCCCGAATTCTTTCAGGCTGTTCAACCCAGAATTTACTATTTTTATATGGTCCTTATCTTCGTAATCATTTTGTATCGCTTCTGCAAGGGAATGGTTCTCCTGCGGCGGTCTTCCAATCAAACCTCCATACCTTCCGGCTCGATGCCACCCCCTTCCCGCAACTCTGATATCAATCGGCATTTTTTTAATATCAATATACTCATTCCTGTAGCGCGAAACATAAGCATTTTTATCTCCGCCGTCACGGACCGCCAATATACCGTGTGACAAATGCCGCTTTACATGCTCCGAAATTATATCTTTTATTTCATCAAAGCCCGCAACAAGCTGTTTCTCACGGACAACCGGGTCATCCGTCCCGGACATCCAGAGATGGACATGGCTGTCGACAAGGCAGGGCAGAATGGTTGATGATCTGAAATCTGTCGTTTCTGCTGCCGCAGAATCTCCGGCACAGGAATCATTTATTGAAACAATCCGGCCGTTTTTAATATGAAGTCTGATATTTTTCCGGACAGGACCACCTGTTCCGTCAATTAACCATCCCGCATCTATAAATTTTGTATCTTGCATGAAACCTGCTTCAACTTTATTTCATTTGCGATTTTCATCCACCGCAGGCCGACTACAGTAGTTTTATAAAATCAGTAAACTGTTACGATTTTTTGCCCGAACACTTGAATCCTCGAATCCTTGAGTCCTTTAATCATATACCGGATGCCGTTCAAGAAAATTTCTGACAGCTTCCCTATACCCGGGAGTACGGCTTGAATCGCTGTGATCAGCACCTTTTGCCACATAAAGCTCGATCCGCCCCGGCGCAAAACTGTCTCTCAGTCTTTCTGCAAACCTTAAGGGGAAACGCGCATCTTTTTCTCCGTGAATAATCATTACTGGAATTTGTATTCCTGGTGCTAGCCTCGCAGGGCTGACATTGTCAATATTGTTCTTATATAAAATATCCATGGAAAAAAGGATGGCAGGCGCAAAAAATATCCCGAAGAAAGCATTGAACCATTTATAAAGACTGCGAAGCGCCTCTTTTGTATATGCATAGGAGGCTTCAAGAAAAAGAATTTTTACCCTGCCGTGATTTCTGCTTGCAGCAATAATAGCCCC
>CAZOEH010000109.1:0-8587 GCA_964578785.1 uncultured Desulfonema sp.
TCATCAACGATTTCGATATCATGCTCGTCAAACAGCATAAGCGTTTCATCTATTCTGTCCAGAGAAATGACATTCTCCGACATGCCTTCACTGAGATCATCATAGGTTATATATCCCTGATTTTTTCCTTTTGATATCAGGTTATTAAATACATCTTTCTTTTTTAAAGATTTGGAGCTTTCCGTTTTTGAGACAGAAATCTTTGCCCCTGTTTTTTTATCTTTTTTCTTTTTGTTTTCCCGTTTTTCAGCGGATTTCCTTATCATAGAGTTTCGCCTCCCGAAGAGTTCAGGTTATATTTCTTTTTTTTCAGTGCCTGAATCTGTTTTTCTCTCAATAATTCCAACAGCAGCTTTTCGTCCTTTGTTTCTTCAGCCGCCTTTATTTTTTTCGTACTCGTATCTTTATGCCGTTTCCGGCTGTACTCAAACTGTGCCATCAGCCTTATGCAACCTTCCCTTGTCCACGCATCTTCGTTAATGGCAAGAAAAGCCGCTATGCGGTTTTTCTCCTCATCATCAAATACCTGCATAACACCCGGCGCTTTCATTTCGCGTATACATTTTTTTTCTATAATAGCTTTTCCGATTGATCGCAAAACCTCATCGGTAAAATTGCTCAACACATCACGTTTGATTATTTCCGGAAGTATTTCAGGGAATTGAAGCATCATAGCTATTATCTGCCGCTCAAGCCTGCTTCCTTTTCCCATGCCGGAGGAGGAAGCATTTCCGTGAGCGGAGACTTTCGCCTCCCTGTCCGTCATAATGCCGCCTGCGCCATATAGAGTTATACCGTTGTTCCTCCCGTTTTCTGGTTCCTTAATTCTTTCATTAATTGCATATTCATCAATATCAATTTTTTCAGCAAGCTCCCTTATGTATAGAGACTTCGCGACCTGGTCAGTTATTGAAGCAAGAGCGGTTTTCAGTTCCGAGATAATCCTGATCTTTCCTTCGACAGACAAACCGTGTTTTCTTATCGCGCGGTTAATCAAAAAAGAAACTGCGCCAAGTGATCCTGACACAGCTTTCCTGAAAGATTCCGCACCATACTTTACAAGATACGAATCAGGGTCGTATCCTGAAGGAAGCACCAGTATCTTTGCATCTGCATATCCTTTGTCGAATATCTCGATGCTCCTGTATGCAGCCTTTATGCCCGCCTCATCCGAATCATAAACAAGTATGAATTTGCCGTCTTTTCCGATAATCCCCCTCAACATCTGCACATGATCAGGAGTAATGGCAGTACCCAGTGTTGCTACACTGTTTCTGATACCGTTCTGATGGAGAGAAAGAAGATCAAAGTAACCTTCAACGATGTAGACGGTTTCAGTAATCCGGCACTCACCTCTTGCGGCATTAAGCCCATACAGAGAACGGCTCTTACTGAATACAGCCGTTTCAGGTGAATTAAGATACTTTGGAAGCGAGTCGTCCATGACCCGTCCCCCGAAACCAATAACCTGTGAGTTGGGATCAAATATTGGAAAAATTATCCTGTCCCTGAACCGGTCGTAAAAACCCGGTGAATTACTCCTTTGAATAATTAATCCGGCTTTTTCGATCTGTCCCAGCGGTATCTTTTTTTTAACCAGATAATTGTACAGAGAATTCCAGCTCTCCGGAGCATACCCTATACGATAATCCCGGATGGTTTGTTCAGATATCGCCCTTTTCTTAAGATATTCGAACGCCTTTTTGCCTGAATCGCCTTCAAAAAGAACCTTGCAGAAAAAATCCATAGCCTGTTTATTGACGGAAAGCAGGCTTTCTTTTTCACTTACTCTTTTTTTCTGTTCCGGTGTCATTGATTCCGCAGGAATATCAACTCCGTATTTTCCGGCAATATATTTAATCGCCTCCGGAAATGTCAGCCCTTCTTTCTTCATAAGGAACGCAAAGACGTTTCCTCCGGCGCCACATCCGAAACAATAAAATATCTGCTTTTCATAGCTAACAGTAAAAGACGGTGTTTTTTCCGCATGAAACGGACATAAACCCAGGTGGTTCCTCCCGGATTTTTTTAACAGAACAAACCCGGAAATAATATCCACGATGTCGGCCGCATTTTTGATTTCTGCAATTTTTTCTTCAGGAATAAAAAACGCCAAGAAGAGCACCCTCCAATTTATTGGACGGAAATAACACCTGACAACGGAAGGTCCTTAATAATAGGGATGGTTATCAACAATATCCTGTCTATCCGAGAAAGTTTATGCTTATAAATCTGTATTACAGTAACTTTGATAAGCTTTTAACCTGTTTCCGTGATTAAATTTTTAATTTAACCACCACAACAGTGTATGTCAATATGTTTTGAGAATATTTTGATTAAGAATTATAGGAATGAGAGGCCTGATTTTTCCCGGTAATCCGGACAGCTTCCTTAAAATCGAGCGTTCCGCTGTAAATGGCTTTTCCTGTGATAACTCCGATGACTCCGCTGCTTTCGAGGGAAAGTATTTTCTTTATATCATCTATTGTCGAAACACCGCCTGATGCAACTACCGGTATTGATATCGATTCAGCTAAGAGTCGGGTCTCTTCAAGATTTGGTCCCGTCTCCATTCCATCCCTGTATATATCAGTAAAATTAATCGCCGCTACTCCGCAATCTTCATAAATCCTTGCGAGATCCACGGCCTTCATATCCGTTGTTTTTGTCCATCCTTCTATTGCAACCAACCCTTTCCGGGCATCAATTCCAACCACGATTCTTCCCGGATAGAGCCTGCAGGCATTTTTTACAAGTTTTGGATTCCTGTGCGCCTCGGTTCCTATGACAACCTTTTCAACGCCCATATCCAGAAACATCCCGATTGTCTCTTCGGTTCTTATCCCTCCCCCGATCTGAATACCGGCTTTTACCCGTGATAATATTTCCTTGATGGCCGGAAGATTTCGTGGACTCTTTTCAAAAGCCCCGTCAAGATCAACAACATGAATTAATACAGCCCCATCACTCTCCCATCTTTTTGCCATGGCAGCCGGATCATCCGAAAAGACCGTCTCCAGATCCTTTTCCCCCTGCCGTAGCCTTACACATTTTCCGTTTTTTATATCAACCGCCGGTATTACAATCATTTAGTGAAAAATATCCTAAGCATGCTCTCAAGGCCTGAAGTCGCCAAATCCTCTGCAGCAACCCATTCTCCTTTACGTTTAATGAAAGAGCCTATCTCAAAAAGATTCTCGCTGAGCGGGCGCTGAGTTTCATCCACATGTCCTGCCCAGATAACACGTCCGTCGGATACACTTATGAAATGCAGATCAAAAGCAACGGAAGCGGGTGATTCAACCGAATAACTTGTTCCTACCCGCTCTTTGAAACGGTATATATGCCCTATTATGACTGTATCCGCTCCGAGCATTCGTCCGTTTTCGGCTATTTTTTTAACCTCGGAAGGCATGTTTTCGTTTCCTGTGTTGAAACCATTAGAAAGCTTCTCTGCCTCACCAGGATATATGATTTTAAAGCCTGTGCGGCTTTTAAGCAGTGAGATTAGATGTTTCGTCAAAATAACATCTGCTCCTTCCGCAACATTACCGGTCAGAAACACCTTTCCGCACACAGGACATCTCAAGTTGTTCTCTTCGCCATACAATGCCGAGATATCTTTAAAAGACAAAACGAGAACATTTTTCATGCTTTCGGGTGAGGGTGTAAACTCAGGCGAAGCCATGCGGGAGCTGCAGGCCGTCAGCATCAGAAAAACTGAAAGCAGCAGACAATACGATTTTAAAAATAAAAATTTTGGTTTTTCCATAATGGTCCATGGGGATGAAAAGTTCAGAGTTTTCTCCTGATTAGGAGCCGTTACGAAATAACCATCGCACTTCCGACCATTTCGTTACGGCTCCTTATGCCGGTCACGGCATTTCAATATTACAGTAATTTTTGAACGATGGCTTAAAGCACCCCTTTTGTTGAACAAATACCTTTTATACGTTCATCAATTGAAGTTGCCTGATCAAGAGCTCTCCCTGCTGCTTTGAAAACGGATTCGATTATGTGATGCTCATTCTGGCCATAAAGAACATTGATATGAAGATTCATACCGCCTCGTGTGGAAAAAGCCCTGAAAAATTCCCTTGCAAGGCTTATATCAAAATTTCCCCCCGGGAACGGCATGGGAGTTACATTGTAAACCAGGTATGGGCGATTCGACAGATCAACAGCAACTGAAGCCAGGGCATCGTCCATCGGAACCGTAACATGCCCGAAACGCCTGATGCCCTTACGGTCTCCAAGCGCCTTGTCCAGCGCATCCCCCAGGACAAGGCCCACATCTTCAACTGTGTGATGGTAGTCTATTTCAATATCGCCCCTTGCGGTGATAAACAGGTCAAAAAAACCGTGGGCTGAAAACAGTGAAAGCATGTGATCAAAAAAGGGAACACCCGTGTTTATTTCATGCTTCCCTGTTCCGTCCAGAGAAAGCTTTAAACTTATTGCAGTCTCTTTTGTCTTCCGGTCAACATCGGCTGTGCGTTCCATAAGCAACCTTTTGTTTCCATCTGGGCCTGTTTTTATTATAAACATTCTGGTGGAGATGAGGGGGTTCGAACCCCTGGCCTCGGCGTTGCGAACGCCGCGCTCTCCCAACTGAGCTACATCCCCACATTCTTTATATTTATTACCAAATCAGAATGAAACGGTCAATTTAAAAAAATTTATTTTTCCGACAAAAGATGGTAGAATGACCTGATAGTTTATAAAAACCGTTACATTTGAAAACGCTGGGGAACCGAAAAATGAGTTACAGAGTTATTCTTAATGATGCTTTCAAGCGTTTTACGCTTGATCAGGATAAAATAAAATCACCGGAAGAAACCGTTAAAGCCTTCAAGGAAAAACTGAAAACACTCAATCTTGATATTCTCCGGAACACGGAAAGAATTGATAACGGGAGACTGGGCATACCGGTATACTTCAGCAGGTGCGGGAAAGATGCATCGGCAGTTACGGGAACGAAAAAGCAGATGGGAAAAGGCGCCACTCCATCCCAGGCCGAAGCAAGCGCCGTAATGGAACTTGCTGAAAGATTCAGTTTCTTCTCTTTCTGCAATAATCCGGAAAATTTTTTCAGTGAAAAATATGCAAATATCAGGGATGCCGCAATTTCCTTTGATATGATTGCAAAGTCTGTTCATGATTCTTCGGAAGAGACTGGAATTACCCGCAAAATTTTTGAAAACCTGACTCTCAAATGGACATGGGCATATAATCTGACAAGGAAAGAGGAGGTTCTTATCCCTTTCGACTGGTTCTACATGATTAATGAATTCAACGGCCCGTCAGCCGGAAACTGTGTTGAAGAAGCTCTCAGCCAGGGTATATGCGAAATAGTGGAAAGACATGTTTCATCGATAATCAGTAACAACAATGTGAGGGTTCCCGGAATCAATCCTGATTCGGCAACCGATCCCATGGTAGTTGAAATGCTTCAAAAATACCGTTCTGCCGGAATCAGGCTTTTCATATCGGATTTTTCCATGGAACTTGGAATACCCACAGTCGGAGTGCTCGCCTACGACCCTTCAACGTTTCCGGAAAAAAGTGAAATAGTATGGACTGCCGGAACAACCCCGGACCCTCAAAAGGCTTTAAGCAGAGCTCTTACTGAAACGGCACAGCTTGCCGGCGATTTTGATACATCTTCAAATTATGTCGCAAGCGGTCTTCCAAAATTCGGAACAACTGATGAAGCTCGTTTTATTACTGAAGCGGAAGCGACTGTGAATATTCAAAGCCTGCCCGATCTTTCAGACAACAACATCAGAACCGAGGTGGAGAACCTGACGGCTGCTCTCGCTGATAAAGGAATGGAAGTTATCGTCATCAATACCATGCATCCGAAGCTGCAGATACCGGCCTTTTACACCATTATACCCGGAGCCCATTTCAGGGAAAGGGCCATCGGAACAAGCGTAGGCCTCTTCTGCGCAAAGATTATTGTTGAAAACTGCAACCCCGAAGAGGCTCTTTGCGAATTGAAGAAAATTGACAAACTGCTTCCCGGAAAATACTACATAAATTTTTACATGGGACAAACATATCTTTCATTGAATAACCCGGTCACAGCCCTCTCTTATTTCAGGAAAGCCTTTGACCTCAAGCCTCCGGAACAGGATATGCCCAGTATTTTTTCATATATGGGAATTTGCTACAAAGATATGGGGGAATACCGGCAGGCTCTTGCAGTATTGAAAGAAGGTGAAAAATACGACACCGAAAGAACCGACATATATAACCTGATGGGATTCTGCCACTTCAAACTGAAGGAACATGATGCGGCGATAAAAAATTTCTGGAAGGCTTTAAAAATCAATCCCGGTTCGGCAATCGATTACGCCAACCTGGCATCAAACTACCGTGATGTGGGCGAAATGGAAAAAGCGATACATTATTACAGGGTGGCTCTCGAACTTGATCCATCGATTGAGTTTGCAAGAACAAACCTGAGCAAACTGCTTGCGACTGAGTAAGAGATTTGCATAACATCTGAATAAAGAGCCGGCACAGGTAATCGGTTTTGCCGTTTAGCAAGATCGGATTCAGACTTCGTCAACGGCAACAGATCCGCACCCATTAGACCTGTACAGCCCCAATGGATATAAGCCCACGAAGCCGTTATTTCGTCGCTGCCTGTGTCTCTTTGTCGACAATCAGGGGGCGTTGTTATGTTTCGTAAAAATTTCTTGCAAAATGGCAAAACCGATTACCTGTGCCGGCTTCAAAAGCATGTTATGCAAAGGTCTTATGGCGAAGAGAGGCCGTGATTCGGAGGTCTATTTGAGATGATCCCGAATAATATTCTCTGACTCAATGTAATAGCTTGTAACTTTTAAGATTTTATGTTAATAGATTTACAAATCGTACTTGAGAGAAGAGCAGGGTGCAAATTATTGCCCCGAAAAGCCGGTTTCGTGTAAAAATATAATATCAGAAGGAAATTACAGGTCATGTCAAAAAAACATCCTGAATGTCCGTTATATAATCCGTTAAACTGCAAAGAATATTATAACCCGAAGCTATGTGCCTTTGTCAGAAAGGACAGGATCTGCCTTAAAAAGAAAAAACCGAAATCAAAACCAAAGGAAGAGGAATGATCTGGAATATCATGCGTGCCCGGCTTTTAAAGAAAGGAGTACCGGATCTACACCCATTTTTTTTGCCGTCTGCTCCCATCTCGATTCAACCGATATCTTAAAAATAATCTCATCCGATATTGAGCATGTCAGCCATGCGTTTTGCCTGATTTCCGATTCCAGTTGGTCGGGTCCCCATCCGGCACATCCCAGGGCGATCATATAAGATTGAGGCCCTCTTCCTCCGGCGATTGCCCTTAGTATGTCGAGTGTATTGCTCATGGCAAGAAACGGGGTAATCATAAAACATCCGTCCCAGACAAACGGTGGTCCGTGAAGAATGAATATTTCACCGGTATGCACAGGTCCGCCGATAAATACAGGTATAGTATCTTTACGTGGAACATATTCAACTCCGAGTTCATCAAAAATATCCTTACCTGTAATAGATGAACTCATCCTGTTGATTACTATGCCGAGAGCACCTTCCGAATTATGCTCCGATATACAGGTCACCGTACGTGCGAAATTTAAATCGGCAAGGTCCGGCATCGCCAGAAGAAATTGTCCCTTAAGTGATACAGATAGGTTTTCTTCCATATACTCCTGCAAGAAACGGGTTATCGCTTTTTTTTAAGTTTGCTGAGCAATCCAATCCTGTTATTGCTTAACGCAAGATCAAACCATTCGGAGAATAATGGAACGAGAGTTGTTTTCAGTTCCATCTCCTTTTCTTCCTTTATTTTTTCAAGTTCTGAAAGAGCCTCTATAAGATCATTCCTGTCAGGATCCTCTTCAAGCAATTTATGGTAAATTCCGGCTGCCTTATCATATAAGCCCTGTCCGGCTAAAACCTTAGCCATTGTAACAGTATTGAAATCAGTATCGTCAGCCATTTATCTCTTCCTCTGGGATAACCACTATTTTTTTCCACCGGCCGCGCCGGAATCTGTTCGCTTTTCAACCTTGAAAATGATCTCGTTCTTTCCGATCATCCCCAATTCCCTTCTGGCAACATTTTCAATATATTCGGGATCATGCTTCAACCGTTCTATCTCGTTATACATGGTGCTGTTCTCCCGCGTAAGTTCTTCATTTTTTTTAATAAGAATGTTTCTTTCTTTTTTAACACGGTTCAGTTCAAGAAGGGCATCGTCACCGAAAACAACCAGCAGAAAAAATGATAAAATAGCAACCATCCCGATGCTTAACAGTATTTTATGCTTTTTTGTCACCTTTTTTTCCGCCCCTTCCGGTCAAAGCAACAAGACTCTTTATTTCAGGACTCTTAATTATATAAGATAAAACGGCGTATACAATTATACCGGTTAATATGCAAACGGTCACACCTGAAAGCTGTCCTCTGAAAGACAAATTATCATAAGGCATGACAATTGATGCAAGACAATGTACGATGCCTCCCATGATCAACGAAAAAACCGCAATTTTAAAAACCGCTTCTTTCAGTCTCTTGAATCCAAGAGATCCGA
>CAZOEH010000110.1:0-8554 GCA_964578785.1 uncultured Desulfonema sp.
CTACATGATGCGAAGCCGTCTCGGCTGGTTCGTAAAGGGGCTTCCTTCAAGCGCCCATTTCCGTGAATCGATAAAGCATATAATCTCTGAGAGTCAGGCAAAAGAGATAATCGACTCATACTTTGACGGACTTGTAAAAAGTCAAAATATGCTCTCTTAATGAGCTTTTTGGGGATTTTTAAATCACTTTGCTAAATCATCCGCCAGAATTATGGCGGATGATTTTTAACGCTCAGTTTATTAAAAATCTATTTCCCAAAAATCTCAAATCCGTTCGCATATTACTTTTTACGAGTTCACCAATAAAGTTATTTTTGTAAAAAGTCAAATTCAGACGGCAAAGTATAAAGTTCATCCATTGAGGAGGCGATATGAACGGACTGCTTTTTATTGATGACGAGGAGGGAGTGCGCCGTTCCGTACTCAGGGCTCTTAAAAATGAACCTTATGAGTTGTACACATCGGCTGACGGAGAGGAAGGTATAGAGTTTATAAAGAATAACCCCTCTCTTTTGTCGACGGTTATTTCGGATTACCGGATGCCGGGATTAAACGGACTTGATACGCTAGCCGCAATTGGAATGGTCAACCCTGAAGTAACAAGGGTAATTCTGACCGGGTATGCGACGATGGAAGCCGCGATACTCGCAACAAACGAAGGAATAGACGGTTTCCTAACCAAGCCTTTCGACAATATCGAATTAAGAGCCAAGATCCGGGAGATCAATGTGCGGAAAAGGCTGCGGCAGTTTGTTTCCCAGCAGATATACAGGGAGATAGAAAATTCGACCGGGTATCTCAAGCCGACATTTCATGAAGTTTCAATTCTCTTTTCGGATATCCGCGGATTTACCAACATGTCCCAGAATGTTCCTCCGGAAACTCTGGCCGAGTTTTTAAACAACCATTATTTTTCGCCGCTGGGAGAGATTGCATTCAACTACAACGGAACGCTGGATAAGCATATCGGAGACAGTATAATGGTGGCATTCGGTTCGCCGGTGGCTTTTCCCGATGATGCCGACCGGGCGGTGAAATCGGCGATAAAAATGCAGGAGAAGGCCAGGCAGATCGACGGAATGTTCGGGGGTAAAAACGGCCTGAGGCTCAAAATAGGTATCGGAATCGCGACGGGCAAGGTTTTTTCAGGCGTGCTCGGATCGTTACGGAAGAAGGAATATACTTCGGTGGGAATGGCGGTCAATATGGCTTCAAGGTTGCAGAGCCGGGCAAAGGAAGGGGAAATCTTAATCAGTGAATCGACTTTTGCAGGGCTTTCAAAGGATGTAGAGGCCGAAGCCCTTCCTCCGGTGACCGTAAAAGGAATCAGCGAACCTATCAATATATATAAGGTCATATACTGACGGCTTCGTAAAAAGTCCTGTAAATCCTGTAAAGATTTATATAAAGATCTCACGATCAGGTATGCTTTATCACCTGATTTTTATTATACTGCCGGCTTTTATATTGCTTCCGGTCAAAACGACCGCTTCAGCTTTGTCCCGGAAAACATCTGCTATTCTGACCGTCCCTGATTTTTGCCCGGGCATGAAATATTTCTGCCCGTTTGCGCCTGAAATAATCTTCCCGGCATCATAGGCGTCAAAAACCATTCCGGCCTTGAGGCCTGAGTTTTCGCCTGAAGATATGGTAAGCCGTCCGTCCTTATCTGAAACTACAAATCCCTGCCAGGGCTGTTTTTTTATTATGCTGCAAACCGATTTTCCAATCAGGAAAAGAGCAGCGGTAATTTTATCTTTAAATTCAAGGACGCATTTGGGGGTTTTGCCCATGAGAGCGTCATATTCATGTTCCGCTATTTCTATTTGATGTTTTATGATTTCTTCGTGGATTTTTGTTCCGGTTGCTGAGTCATAAACATTTATTATCATGTCTATCCTGGCAAAAGATTTGGATCTTTCAAACAATAAAAAGCCCCGTTTTTCTTCCACTCCGGAAATATCTATCAGGGCGCCGGTTATTATCGCATTCATGCCGGTCTCTCTTCCGGCGCCGGCGATTTTAAAGCCGTCCGTCTGTCCGGACCCGGTTTTAGGGAGCTTTCCCGACAGGATGCTGTTTCCGGTCTCCTCCGGTTTTATCAGCGAAATACCGGCGCAGGCTTTTTCAAATTTTGCAAAAAGGCTTTTTTGAAATATCTCTTCAAATTCATCCCCGCTGATAAAAGATTTGTTTTCGAACTCCATCAGGGCGATTCTTTTTATAAGGTCTTTACCGGAAGGTTTTAATGTATCATTTGCCCCTGATTTGGTTCCCGCCGTAAAAAGCGAGCAGCCTGAAACAAGGAATGAAAGAGAAAGTATTATAAGAAAAACCGCCGGATTAATGACGTAAATCCTTTTACCTGAAATCATCTGCCGTTACCTGACGCTGCGGTCACCCTTGTTGTTATGCCGCCTCTTGAAGTAAATTCGCCTGTGACCTCCATGTCTTTCGGTTTTATTACAGCTGCAAGATCATCCAATATGCGGTTTACGACATGCTCGTAAAAAATGCCCACATTTCTGTATTGAAGCAGATAATATTTCAATGACTTGAGTTCAATTATTGTTTTGTCCGGAACATATCTGATAATAATGCAGCCAAAATCCGGAAGTCCTGTCATGGGACATACGGAGGTAAATTCAGGCTGTTTGATTTCAATTTCGATATCCCTCTTCTGCCTGTATTTGTAGTCCATGGGTGAAAGAATGCTTTTTTTGATCGTATCCGGAGTATCCGATTTATAGTTGGGTTTCATCTTTTTTGATTTAGTCATAGTTTCTCCTTCCAGGTATCCCCGGACAAAATGAGTCCGCTTTAGCAATCATGAAATTCAGCCCCGGTATTCCCCAGTGGTATCAATTTTCCGCATATTAAAGGCAGGTTTATTGCCAGTAAGTTTGTACCTGATATTCTTTGAAAATCCGATCCTTGCTGATCAAAACAGCTTCTTCAATATTTGCTTGAGCAATAAGTAATCGATCAAAGGGATCTTTATGATGAGGCGGTAATTTTTCCAAAGCCAGAACGTGTTCAAGTTTAATGGTAAGAATTGTTATTTTATTTGTCTGCTGCTGTCCCTCCACCAATTCTGCAATCGGCAAAGAGAGCTTCAGCCTTCCGAATTGCAGTTTAATCTGCATCTCCCATACGCTTGCTACGCTAACCAGCAGTATATTTTCCGGATCTTGACACATATTCAAAATCTGTGGCGTAAGCTTGAGAGGATCACTATCCCACCAGATGAATGTGTGAGTGTCTAATAGCAACTTCATGTATTTCCTGTCCAGAAATCATCTGGTAGGGGCTCGTCAAAATTTTCGCCTATCAGGATAGCTCCGGCATGCAACCCCGCCACTCTTTTACCGATTTGAACCATACGGGCTATCGGAGTATCATTGTCTGTAATAACGATTTCCGTCCCATTTGCTACGAGAGATAACAAGGCTTTCAAACCAGGAGGCTTTTTTTTGATATCAACAGTTTTTGTTAGCATGGGATAATCTCCTCATTAATCATATTTTTTTTGTAGTTTAACTCAGAAATATGAATTTGTAAATCTATTAAGTTACCATACAATATGGCGAATGATCCAAATTGTATGGTAATATTTACAGCCGTAACATTATACATGGAAGCTTCTTGTTTACGCGAAAGGATAAGAAATTGTTACCTTAGCCCTTGACTCAGGCGGTATTGTTTTGATAATATACTATAATCATTAAAAATATGATATCGAAGGAGAAAAACGATGGGATCGATGGATGAACATATTTTAAAAACGGCCAAGGAGATAACGGTGAAATTCATTGAAACAGGAAGGGTATCTCCAACGGGTTTCAATGAAACCTTCAAGTCTATTTACAAGGCCGTTGAAGAGGCTGTAAAAAACACCGATTCTGCAGATGATAAAAAAGAGAAGAAATAGTGATGGCTTCGTAAAAAGTCCGATTTCTTCGTTGCGCTTCACCCCGTTGCGATTGCGGCGTACTATCATGTACGCCTCATCACACGGGATTCGCGACGCCTTGAACTTGAACTTTTTACTTTGCCATCCGATTTTCGACTTATTATGAAAATATAATTATCATATTCATAGTGTCCCATATAGGCATAAAGGTTTTTTTAAATGTTCATAAATAGTGATGGCTTCGTAAACAGTTGCCTGACTTGTCTTGACAGGAAAGGCGTATTGACATAGAAATCAACCTTCTTTTTTTGGCAAGGTAAAATTATGATTTCGTAAAAAGTCCGGATTCCCTTTTTTTTCGTCATTCCCGCGAAAGCGGGGCACGAAGTGAAGCGGCAGCGCTATCCAGTCTTTTAAAAACTTCTGGACTCCCGTTTTCACGGGAGTGACAGGTTTTTTACGAAACCATCAAAGTTTACGGGTTTACTGGAAAATTTATGGGCAGGAAGCGCATCATCATAATTTCGGTTCTGGTCCTGATTGCCGCAGTTGCTGCCTATCTGCTTGCTGCTTATATTGCCGGAGGACCTCCTTTTTCCGGACGTTCCGGGAAAAAAGCCGGAAGCGCGGAGGTAAATTACCCTGAAAAAGCCCAGGTCAACCTCTATTTCGCGGATGACCAGAACGTGTATTTAATGGCTGAGCCAAGAAGCGTTTCCCGTCCCCCCGATACTGCCGGATTCGGGAGAGTTATAATAGAATCCCTGATAAAGGGGCCGAGGGGGGAACTTATCCGGACAATACCGGAAGAGTCTTCGCTTAAGGCTTTCTATGTTGCAAAGGACGGAGCGGCCTACGTTGATTTTACGGCGGAAATTAGAGACAGGCATCCCGGCGGAAGCTCTTCCGAACTTATGACCATATATTCGATAGTTAATTCGCTGGTTATGAATATTCCTGAAATAAGGAGTGTTAAGATATTAATAGACGGACAGGAATCGATGACGCTCGCGGGACATATCGATTTGCGATTCCCCTTCAAGGCTGATACGGCTCTGGTGAGATGAAAAAAAAAGACAGGATAAGCAGGATAAGAAATATCGGCATCATGGCGCATATCGATGCCGGCAAAACAACCGTGACAGAGCGGATACTCTATTATACGGGCCGTTCTCACAAGATGGGAGAGGTGCATGACGGCGAAGCGGTCATGGACTGGATGCCGGATGAACAGGAGCGGGGAATAACGATCACTTCCGCCGTGACCACCTGCCAGTGGAAGGGAAGCGATATACAGTTGATCGATACTCCGGGGCATGTCGATTTTACCATTGAAGTCGAACGCTCACTCAGAGTGCTTGACGGCGCTATCGGAGTTTTCTGCGCCGTTGGAGGTGTTGAGCCGCAATCTGAAACCGTATGGCGGCAGGCCGACAAGTACCATGTTCCCAAAATCGCGTTTATCAATAAAATGGACAGGATTGGCGCCGGTTTTTTCTCCACCGTTGAGATGATGAAGGAGAGGCTGAATGCCAGACCCCTTATTCTTCAGCTTCCTGTCGGCGCCGAAGAGGAGTTCGCCGGAGTAATCGACCTCATCGGGATGAAGCAGATTGTATGGGATGACGAAACATTGGGCGCGACATTTTCCGTGGACGAAATATCTCCCGCTCTCTTGGATGAAGCATTGCAATACCGTGATAAACTGATCGAGACTCTTTCCGAAGAGGACGACGGCATCATGGAAGCCTACCTGTCGGAAACTCCGATTCCGGCCGATAAGATTGTTTCCGCCGTACGAAAGGCCACGGTAAGCCTGAAGCTCGTTCCGGTTCTTTGCGGCTCCGCCCTGAAGAATAAGGGAATCCAGCTCCTTCTCGATGCAATCGTAAATTATCTTCCAAGTCCTCTTGATGTTCCGCCGGTGAAAGGTGTTCATCCTGAAACAGGAGAGACGCTTCTTTTCGAGGCGAAGGATAACGGCCCGCTTGCGGCGCTGATATTCAAGGTATCAATGATCGAAGGGCGCAAGCTTTCATTCGTAAGGGTTTACAGCGGAAGCCTGAAATCGGGAGGAGAGGTATATAATCCTTCGCGTAAAATAAAGGAAAAGCTCTCCCGTATAATGAGCATGCACGCCAACAAGAGAGACCGGATTGAAGAGGCCGGAGCCGGAAGCATAGTAGGTGTGGTCGGGTTAAAGGCGTCTTCCACCGGAGAAACCCTCTGCTCTGCCGAGCTTCCAGTACTTCTCGAAAAGATAGATTTCTATGAACCGGTAATCTCAATAGCGGTTGAACCAAAAACCCATTCCGATCAGGAGAAGCTTGATGAGGTTCTCACGAAATTCATGGATGAAGATCCGACCCTGAAGGTCCGCAAGGATGAAGATACCGGACAGACTATTCTGTCCGGAATGGGAGAGCTGCATCTTGAAATCATAATCAGCCGGATGATGAGGGAGTTCAACACAACCGTCAATGTCGGAAAACCCCAGGTAATGTACAGGGAAACCATTGCTTCGGAATCGGGAGGGTCAGCCGTTTTTGACAGGGAGATAGCCGGTCAGCGGCATTTCGGAGAGGTGAGCTTAAGGCTCAAGCCTCTCCGCAGAGGAAGCGGGAACAGAATCAGGTTTGAAATAAAGGATGCCGCGATACCCGCCGCTTTCATGCCGTTTATTGAAAAAGGCATTACGGAGGCATTTGAAAGCGGAACTCTCATGGGATATCCTGTTGTCGATGTTGAGGCCGTCGTTACCGGAGGCTCCTTCCGTGAATCACTCGGTACTGAGATATCGTTTACGGTAAGCACAGCAATGGCCTGCAAGGATGCCCTCGGCAAAGGCGGGCCTTTTCTCCTTGAGCCGATAATGGATACCGAGGTGTTTGTGCCCGAGGCATTCATGGGAGATGTAATCGGAGACTTGAGTTCCAGGAGCGGAAAAATCGAATCTATCAATTCCAAAGCCGGAATACAGGTAATAAAAGCGATCGTTCCGCTTTCGCGCATGTTCGGGTATTCTACTTCACTGAGATCGGCGACGCAGGGGCGGGGTACTTTTACGATGCAGTTCTCGCACTTTGACCGTAACTGACGAGATCTTTGTATAACATGTCTTTTGGAGCCGGCATAGGTAATCGGTTTTGCCGTTTTGCAAGAATTTGTTACGAAACATAACAACGCCCCCTGATTGTCAACAAAGAGACACAGGCAGAGACGGGATAACGGCTTCATGGGCGTATATTCACCGGGGCTGTCCAGGTCAAATGGGAATGGATATGCTGCCGTTGACGAAATCTGAATCTCTATCTTGCTAAACAGCAAAGCCGATTACCTATACCGGACCCTTAGACAGATGTTATACAAAGCTCTTATAATATCTTGGAGTTTTCAAGGCATTTAAGTGTTGTCAACAAACGGATTCAGGTAATCTAGTGGGGGAATAAAATGAGGTACGCAGAAACAGGGTTTAATTTAGAAGTTGATCTCACCCGGGGAAACATTGAGAGGGTGGCAACTGACCCGATAGACACCGAACTTTATCTGGGGGGTCTGGGTACTAACGCCAAGATAATATGGGACAGGGTTCCTCCTGAAACTGAACCCTTTTCTCCTGATAATCTTCTGATATTCGGCACCGGTCTTTTATGCGGCACACCTGCTACCGGTTGTAATCGTACAATTGTTTCTACCATCTCTCCTCAGACGAAGTTAATGGCATTTTCAATGATGGGAGGTTTCTGGGCGCCGGAATTGAAGTATGCCGGTTATGACAAAGTAGTCATTCGCGGCAAGTCCCCCGATCTGGTGTATTTGTGGATAAACAATGACAAAGTGGAAATACGTGACGCCTCTCATCTCAAGGGGAAAGGCGCCGTTGAAACTGCCGAGCTTATCCGGCAGGAATTGAAGGAGCCGAGAGCCCAGGTGGCGGCTATCGGGATGGCCGGTGAAAACAGGGTCTTTTTTGCTTCCATCGAGCAGGGCAGATCCAGTGCCAGCCGGGGCGGGATTGGCGCCGTGATGGGAGACAAAGGGTTAAAAGCTGTAGTTGTTCGCGGAACAAAGGACCTGAATGTTGCCCGGCCGGCCGAATTTATGGAACTTTGCAACGAGGTGTTGAAATATATAAAATGGCGAAATGAGAATCCGGTTCCGGGAGTGATGCCCATTTTAGCCGGGCTTGGATCGCCTCAGGAGATGAAAGTTCATGACGAAAAGTGGCACACCGAGAATTTCATGTGGGGTAATTCCCGCACCCGCAGAAAGGATTTCTGGAACGAGGAGATCGCAAAAGAGTGGATGAAGACCATGGATACTATGCGGAGGAGGCTGATCAGTTGCTATAACTGCCCGATGACATGCGGGGCGACAATTCAGCCTCCGGGACTTCCGACATACATGATGAAATGCTTCACGAAACTGACTTATACAATGGCTGCCATGTCGGATCTGGAATTCGGCCTGGGTATTGCTCAAAGCGCCACAGAATACGGGGTGGATGGATTTTCAGCCCCGCAGGTGATGGCCTTCGCCCTTGAGCTTTATGAAGCCGGTATTTTGACTGATACAGACTTCCCGGGAATGCCGGCCGATAACGAGGGGAGATTTTACTGGCTGCTTGACAGAATCGTCCGG